>JACTVF010000085.1 GCA_019695435.1 Methanoregulaceae archaeon
CTACACTCCGGCAGGATCAGTGGCGGCTCCTGTATTTACGGGAACATCAAGCCAATCAACAAGCGCAGTGAGCGCCGGGACTCCATCTGGAACAAATTCTGGAGGGGCTTATTCGGAGGGCGCAATTTCTTGGCCAGTGAATGTCCCTTCAATCGCCGCGGGATCGTTTACTCAACCTACAATCGCATGGCCCGGTGCCGTTCCTTCGATTGCTGCGGGATCATTTACACAGCCGACGATTGCATGGCCTGGAAGCGTACCCACATTCACAGGGACATCGAACCAAACGACCAGTGCTACAAGCGCAGGGACTCC
Source organism: Methanoregulaceae archaeon (assembly GCA_019695435.1). Lineage (GTDB taxonomy): Archaea > Halobacteriota > Methanomicrobia > Methanomicrobiales > Methanospirillaceae > Methanoregula. The sequence goes on from JACTVF010000085.1 coordinate 316, forward strand.
GGCAGGAACAAACTCTTCTCCCTCTGTCACCGTTACAACTGCGGGATATGCGAGCAGTACCACGAATTACTCTTTCAATAAGTGGAATGGAACAAGTCTGACTTCAAGCACGACATCGGTTACGATTCCCGCAGAGACTTTTACTGGCACAGCGATGGGTACACATACTCATACGCTGACACCGGCGGGAACGGTTGCATGGCCGGGTAGCGTTCCAACGAATAGTGGGGGAGCTTTTACTGAGGGCGCGATCTCATGGCCTGCCGGCGTTCCATCTGCATCCGGCGGAGCCTTCGCGGAAGGCGCTATTTCTTGGCCGACAAATCCACCGACAATAGCAGCAGGAAGTTTTACGCAACCAACTTTTTCAGGATCGGCTCTTGGAACACACAGTCACACCATCACGCCATCAGGAACAAACAGCGCACCGGCTTTTACCGGGACACCGGCAACTATCACTCCGCCTTATTACAAAGTGATTGCGTGCCAAAAGAACTGAGAGTCTGAAAGAATTCAGACACGAGAAAGATTTATTTTCAATTCTGAACCAACGGAGTAAATACCCCATGGTTGGATGTCAGCATGACCCCCTGAATGCCTGTGCGGAATGCCTTGAGGCGATGAGTGCCGGCAACGCGGCCTTTTTTGCAACCGATCTGAGACCGGAGCCTGGAGAAACACTGGACAGTTTTCAGCAGCGCGTCCGTGTCGAGAAAACGTTGAAGTCCACTGATCCTACTCCAGAGAAACCGGCCTATGTTGAGCCGTCGCGCGAAGAGCAGAAACGGATCATTCGAGACGAATCTATTCCCGAGCCCATCCGTAGATTCTGGCGGGAGAGGCTTTATGGAAAGGGCGGGACCGGCCGCAAAGGGATTCAGCAGGACCGCGCGCAGAGAACGATGCAGGCTCTTACTGAAAATCTGACCGACAGGACCATGAAGAAGTTGGCCGCCGAGGCTGGTACTCTTCCCCCTAAAGTGCGTCCCAAGGGAATGTCTGGCCGGCAGTGGAGACGTGCTCGGAAACTCCTGCGAAGCCTAGCTAAGACAGTAAAAGCAGCGGCCTAGGAAGGCGCAACTACTTTATGTTGAGCATGGCAAGTACAAGTGCATTTGCGATGAAATCCTGGATACCCGCGAGAATGAAAACCGTCACACTGACTATGATGACCCCATCCGCAATGCACGGAAGGTACAGAACCTTTTTGATGATCTATTCGCTTAGGAATACTATTCTGGAGAGATTTTGACGTTGGATAAGACAGTACAAGTCTCTGATTATGAGGGATTCTTCTATTAAAAACCGTGCCGTTTGAGAACATCTGCGTGCATAGAGTCCCTGCGTCCGCTTTGCATGACGGGCATTTGAAATTCATCCATGATTGTGTTTTTATTGGTCTTCTAAAGTTAGTAAAATCCCTTCTACGCCCATCTGATTTCATCTGCGGCATCAAAAGCAATTCTAGTTTTCTACGGGCATCGTCCGAAGAGGCTGCCGAGGCCGTAAAACTAGGGTGAGACAACGAGAATGCAGTCCAGACACCATCTTCATATTCAGTGACTATTCCTAAATCCAACATGAATCTATTGTATCCCCATGCATGGAAAATAGGAAGCACGAAAAAGCATTCTTGCACAATTAGAGAAGATGACCTATACAGAAAGACGTGAAGCAGAACCTCCAGCCCGGCGAGTTTCTAAAGGCCATTCCTATCTCTCAGGTAGACGAGGCCAAGCAGGAAGCATGGGGAATCTTTACCGCCGAGGTTCCCGATTCCGACAATGAAATCGCTGACTATGTTTATCAAAAAGGGAAAGTTCAGTCCTGGTCCGATGATGCAAAGACGAAAGCGGCAGCGGCCGGCCAGGGTGAAACTCTCGGGAACGTGCGCTTCTCCCACACCACCTTAGCGACCGGGAAAGTGATCGCTCTCACCATGGATGACACCGCCAAGGAAATCAAGGGCGGGACATATTTGATGAACGTGGGAGAGACGAAAACCTGGGACATGGTAGCGAATGGAATTCTGCAAGGATTTTCTTTTGGAGGCCGGTACGACTGGAGAAAGTGCGCAGAGTGTGGACGGGATCTTCCGCTTGTCCAGGGAGAGAATTTCTGCGATTCCTGCGGAGCCCCGCAACTTGTGCGCTACGGCGCCACGATCGCCGAACTGAGTATCTGTGATCGTCCTGCGGTTCCTGTTGCGAACATCCTACATATCAAAGCCGATGGGTCAAAGATCCACCTGGCGACGGAGGCGAACGTGGAAAAAGACGAGAAGAAAACAAAGCGCGTAGCCGGCGAGGATTTGACCGCCGACTGCTTCCTGATTGTCGGAGACAAGGACGATACCTCCACCTGGAAACTCCCCTGGAAATTCTCTACCGACGCGAAAACAAAGTCTCATCTCCGCAATGCGCTGGCCCGGTTCAATCAGCTCAAAGGCGTGGATGCCGAAACAAAGAAAAAGGCCAAGGCGAAGCTCCTGAAGCTCTGCCGGGAGTATGGGATCGACGTGTCCGAAGAGGATGAGAAGTCCGAAGGCCTTACCCTGGACCGGAGTTTCATCAAGGCGGAGGTCCAGCACATCAAGGCAAGCCTCCAGGAAAAGGCTACGGCGGCGGGAATAACGCTCCGCAAGGATATGTTCGATGTGGCCAATATGGCCGAGCTACTTCAACGAATTGCATGGTTGCGGTATAGTGCGATTCAAGAACGGGACTTCGAGGGTGACGACTCGGAACTCCCGGAGATGTTGGAACAAAATCTGATCGGATTCAGCGAAACCTTCCTGGCAGCTTGTCAGGAAGAAGTAGCTGAACTGATAGCGGCCGCGAAAAAGGCCGGGAAGGTGACCACCATGGAAAAGACAGAAAACGCAATCAGCCCCGAGGTAGTCTCGACCTTGCAAGGGCATCTCGTTGACACGGCGGCCCATCACGAGACTCTGGCCGACGCCCACAAGGCTGCGGCGGATCACCACACCGAACACGCGGCCATTCACAAGGCTCTCCACGAGCACTTCAAGAAAGCTGCGGAAGATGGCGGCGAGCATGAAGAGCATCACGGAATGCACGCCGACGCTCACAAGGCGCACATGGAACACCACGAGTTCAAGGCCGCGCATCATCTGGCCATGAGCAAAGCCCATGGCGATCATGCGGCCAAGTGCGCGAAGTGTGCCGAGGCGTTCGCTGATACGCCGGAGAAGAAGTCTGCGCTCGCCGAGCAGTTCAAGGCCGCGCGGGATGCAAAGCCGGCAATCGTGAAGTCCGCAGCTCCTCCTGTGATCGACACCGCAAACATGAGCGCGTCCGAAGCCCAGGCTTACGAAGCGGTCAAGGCCGAGTACTTCAACTCGAAGGAGTACAAAGACAAGGTTCGCGCGGCTCTTGATGCGCAGACTACGGCAAAGCTGAACAGCGTGGCTTCGAGTGCAGCGGTTGTGGTCGGTATTGACGCTAACTCGGAGAACATCTACCGCGTGGAGCGGCCCGGTATGTCGAAGAGCGGCGAAGGCGACGAAGAGTTGACTGGCGCCGGGAAGCTGTTCGACTTCATCAAGTAGTCGTCTCAAGAACGAATTAACGGTCTCGCAACCCCTGTAGCGAGCTCATTGAAAGCACAAAACGAAACGGAGGGTATTTCGATGCAAGGCACACCAGTTTTCACTCGCGGCATGGGCGAGATCGTCCTATCGGACGAGGTATACAGGGGATTTACGGCGCAGCAGGAAGCCGCAGTCAAAACGTGGGTGGGCAACCTGCAAAAGAAGCACAGCAAGACTCTGAATGAGATGCTGCGCGTCAAGGGTGCCATCGGTTCCCTCAGACTGCCGGGTAATCCCGCAGACACGTCAGAAACCAACAAACGGATGGCGCTCTATGACGAGGGCGTCACCATGGCGAAGCATCGCATTTGGGAAGTGATGAAGGCCGGGCAGAAGATGTCCAAGGCCGGCGTCAATTCTGGAATCGGCTTCAACTTCTACGATCTTCGTGGTCCTGTTGAACTGCTCTTCCCGTTCTACACGCCGTTCCGCAACATGACTCCGCGGCCAGCCCCGCCCAATGCCGGCGTCGGCACGGCGGCTCACTGGCAGCGCATCACGCAGCCCGGATACGCCTACCCTGGCGTGCCGGAAGCGCAGCGCGCACAGATCACCACGCCGAACATGGTTCCCGCGGTTGCGACCTACAAAGAGTTCGGCAAGGAAAACCAGGTCACCTACACTGCTGAGTTTGCCGGCGAAGGCTTTAACGACAACCTGGCGACCGAGCGGCTTGACGGCCTGCTCGGATTGTTCCTGGCTGAAGAGGCGCAGATCCTCAACGGCAACGGCGGAACCGGAACCGGATCGAACGGCTTCCAGCTTGGCACCGGGCCAACCCCGACAGTGGTTGCCGGCGCTGCGCTTACGCCTCCTGGAACGCTCACTCAGGGCCACTACATCACCGTCTACTGCGTGGCTCTGAGCGCCATGGCCAATCCGCAGAACGCGCAGTATGGCTACTACAACGCTCCGCTCACTGTTGCTGGTGGCCTTACCCCGACCTTCCAGTACAACGCTCCCGGAACCAACCTGCCCATCAACATCTCTGGCGGGACCTCGGCATTGTCGGCAGGATCAAACAGTGCGACTCCGTTCGAGGTTACAGCTACCCTCAATGTTGTCGCCACCGTGACTCCCAAGAAAGGCGCCCTGGGTGGCTATGCCTGGTTCGTTGACGATGAGGCCACAAATACCGGAAGCACGACAAATGCTCACCTGTATGCGATTACCGCCTACCCGAGCGTGGTCATCAGCACTCCGGTGACCGCGAGCCAGACCGCGGCAACCTTCGTCGCGGCCGGCGGGAACGTTGACCAGTCGGCCAATCCCTACGACATGGACGGATTGTTCTCCTGGGCTGTTCAGTACGGGCAGTGGCAGGACCTTGAAGGCTACTCGCTTACCTCACTCGGCAATGGCAAGGTTCTCGAAGTCGAGAATATGCTCCAGACTCTCTTTACGGTATTCCAGACCGGCATTGATGAGATTTGGGGCGACTTGATCGCCGTCGAGTGCCTGGACAACGCCGTGCGTTACGGCGGGACCTCAGCGACCGGCTACCAGATCATCCTGCAGCGGGATACGCAGAACAACATCCTCGGCGGCTTCGTTGTATCGGGATACCAGAGCCGTTACGCCGTGGGCAATCCCACCGGAGCGAATGCAATCCCGATCCGCATCCATCCGATGATCCCGCCCGGAACCCTGCTCTTCAACATTCGCACCGTGCCGCCAGGATACTCGCACAGCCGGCTCCCCTACATCTACGGGATGCTCGTCCAGCGCGACTACTACGGCATCGAATTGCCGCCAGTGTTCCGCGCATGGAATTTTGGGTCCTATGTGCATGAGGTGTTGGCACATAAATTTCCGGGCCTACTCGGAGTAATTACGGGAATTGGCCCGTTCAGCACCACGAACACGGCTCAAGCCGCTGGTTTGAATTAACCTTCAACTGCTGTTCACAGGGGGCGGCAGTAGATGAGATAGGGGCTCGGCTCTTCGGAGTCGAGCCTTTGTCTTTTTGTCTTGGAATGAATAGGAACTTGCGATATGATGGAGTTGTCGGACGCTGATAACGCCGACTACCTCAAGGCCACAGGAGGGCCAATCAGTGACAACTCCATCAAAAATATCTTACCGCGAAATACTGTTGACTCACGGGAAGATTGCAACAGTTAGTGCTCACCGCTACGATGATCTAAAACGATTCAATTGGTTTGCGCTGAAACGCAAAGGGCGCTGGTATGCTATGGCATACTTCAAACTCCCAAATGGTGGCTATGAAATGGTGATGATGCATCGCTATATCATGGGAGCCAAGAAGGGCGATCCACGCAAAGTTGACCATCGGGATCATACCCAAACGCTAAATAATCAAGATTCTAATCTACGGTTCGCCACTCAGACCGAACAGACGCGCAACCGTGGGAAATACAAAACGAACACAACTGGATTCACTGGAGTCTATTGGAGCGCGAGCGGGAAATACCGCGCCGGGCTAAGAGTAGATAAAAAGATGATGTGGTTTGGAGCCTTTGATGAAAAAGAAGAGGCTGCCAGGGTACGAGATAAAGCCGCAATCAAATATCACGGTGACTTTGCTGTAACGAACTTCCCGCGCTCGGATTACGAACAGGCAGCATGATTTAACCATCTAAGAATCGGGTGTAAACTGTACGCATGACAGCGCAATCCAATAACAGGCGGTGAACTGAGATGATTGGACCGACACCGTTGGACCTTGTAGGAATTGACCAAACAGTCAACTGGATCTTCGGGGCGTCGAAGAATGCCAATCAGGATACAGGCGTTTTGCAATCTCTGATTTCCTCTCTGTCGCTGGACTTTCTGCGCAGGACGGGGCGTGCGAATCAGAACGGTTCTGTCCCGTTGCAATCACCCTTCAACCAGGCTGTCAGCTATACCGAGTCCTACACCGGGAATGGGAACGAGCTTCTGCAGCTCCGCAACTGGCCGATCTTGTCAGTTTCCTCTGTGACCATCTTCGGAAATGCAGTTCCGCAAGCGGCAGGACCCAACTCTTACGGCTGGTTCATCGATGACTCGGGTCAATTTCTCGGCTTACGGCTCGGTGGGAGCCTGGCCGGGAGCTTTGGAGGCTACTGGGGAGGCGGCTGGTCTGGCTTGCGCAGCGGGAACATGGGGCGCGGCGGCTGGCCGAAGTCTGTCGATTGCATTCAGGTGTCATACACGGCGGGATTTGCGGCGCGCGCCATTTCAGGCGAACTGCAGACCATTCCCATCCTGCCGCCAGCATGGGTTACGAAAGGCACCTATGGCGCGGGACAGTCCATTTTTGACGGGACCAACGTACAAGTGGCCTCAATCGTTGCAGGGACCGCCACAGTGGCCATCGCTGGCGCGCCTACGCCGGCCTGGGGCGCGAAGCCGGGCGTCGTGGCACCCGATGGTGCCTACCTTGCCTGGACGTGCGCAGGGCCGCCCTACGTGGCGGCTGTAGGCCAATCCCCGTGGCTATCCGATGCCGGAGTGGTCTACTTTTCAGGCGGGGCTCCCCTCAGTCCTGTTACAACTGCACCGGCTGCCGGCCAGTATTGCCTCTTAGGCGGCGGGGCCTACCTTTTCAACTCTGCAGATGCCGGGAGCCAGGTGCTCATCAGCTACTTGGCCGCCGGGACTCCAGCCGACGTCCAAGAGGCTGTATTACGTTGGATCAACCTGATCTACAAGCGCCGCGGGTGGGAAGGGATCGCATCTCTCATGCAGAAAGATGCCGGCTCTACCGTCTATTCAAAGTTCGAGATTGATCCATCGGTTGAGAAGACGATTGCCTACTATCGCCGGAGGGCATAAGGATGAATGATAGTCCTGCCGCACTTGGGATCGGGAAGCGCATCGTGGCCATTCGGCTCGCACGCGGGATGAGCCAGCGGGACCTGGGCAATGCTTTGAAGCTGCCGCGCACGAACATCTCGAAATGGGAGAATGATGGATCGGTTCCAGGCCTGGAGTCAATAGAAAGAATCGCGCGCGCGTTAAAAGTTTGCACTGGGGAACTGTTACATCATCTTGAACTGGACCCAATTGAAGGCGCCATCGCTTTTCTGCTTCCCGCATTGAGCAATGAGCAGCGGGAAGCAGTTCTGAATTTTGCCAGAGAAAAGGCAGCATAGCCCATGATCGGACCATTGCGAGAATCCATTGGCGTCACCGTCGATACGTCCTCAGTGGGACCTTTCCTCGAATCTAAGACTGGAGCAATCCGCGCGGCGCTGGCCCGGAAGATGGACTTTACGGAGGCAAGGTTGAAGGGAATCATCGTCGGAGACAAACTCTCCGGGCAACTGCTCAATCGAAGGACCGGAAGACTGTCAAATAGCGTTCGTCCTACCGAAACCATTGTGACCAATTCTGAAATTACCGGCGGAGTGGTGGCCGGCGGGACCGGCGCGCCCTATGCGCGGCCACTCGAATATGGATCGAACGAGCATCCGATTCCGCTAGAAGCCGTCAATGCCAAAGTTCTCCACTTTGTTATGAACGGAAAGGAAGTATTTTTCAAGCGTGTGATGCATCCCGGCAATCGCGCCTATGCCTTCATGCGCGGGACACTGGGAGAAGAATCGGCTAACATTCAAGCAGGGTTTCAAGAGACCGCGGCGGAGGCGGCCAGGACATGAGGATTCCCGCGGAAGCAATCTATCAGGCATTATTTGAGACCGTGTGCTCGATCAATTCACCACAGCCGGATAAGCAGCCATCTCTGACACCACTTGCAACCATGTCACGGCGCTGGCAGAAATGGGACCAGATCGGCGATACTGCTATGCCGGCCCTGTTTCAGATGGAGCCGCCCGACGGGATCAAGATCAGCCAAATTCGCACGTTCGGTCCTTCGCGTTACAAACTGAGCGCAAGCATCTGGATTTATCTGCCTGTCGACTCGGG
>JACTVF010000086.1 GCA_019695435.1 Methanoregulaceae archaeon
AATCATCCGAATACCATACAGGTCGCGAAAAAAGGGATCAGAGCCGGACCAGTTCGTACTCGCGGGTGCCCATGCCCAGCTCTTCTGCGTACTGCAGCTGGCGCTTACCATCCGTGTTCGGCCGCATCCCGGAAAACTTGTCTTCGCCCGGATGGCGATGCGTGGTAAGGAACGACTCCGCATATCCCTCCTGCTGGTTCACGAGGTCACAAGCCGCCGCGTCGATCGCCACCGGGTCTTTTGAGGCGAGGATGCCGATGTCAGGGACGATCGACGCATCGCTCCATGGGACGCAGTCGCAGTCCGGTGTAATCCGGGTGAGGAAACTGATATAGCCGACCTTCCCGGCCTTGCCCTGCACCGCCCCATATGCGTACTCAATCAACCGTTCCGTGAACAGCGGGATCTCGGTCTCCCAGTCAATGTCGATCGCATGCGACGGGCAGACTGTCATGCACTCGAAACAGCCGATGCAGAGGTTCCGGTCAATGGTGGATTTTTTCCTGACCAGCGTGATCGCGGACTTCGGGCAGGTTTCAACGCACTTCCCGCACCCGGTACAGAGGTCGCGGATCGGGAATGGCTTTGCCTGGTGCTGCGCCCGTTTCCCTGCGGGCGGTGCGCAGCCCATCGCGAGGTTCTTGAGCGCCCCGCCAAACCCGGCCACCTCGTGCCCCTTGAAATGGGTCATCACGATCATGCTGTCGGCCGCAACAATGTCGCCGGCGATCGTGACCGTTTTAAAGTGTTTCTTTTTGATGGTGACCCTGGCAACGTTCTTCCCGCAGAGCCCGTCCGCAATGATCACCGGCGCCCCGATCACCGCGTAGTCGAACCCGTGGAGCACCGCGGTCGTGACATGGTCAACCGCGTTCGAACGGCTCCCGAGGTAGAGTGTATTCGAATCCGTCACAAACGGCAGGGCGCCTGCCTCTTTTATTTTTTCCACGACCTGCCGGACATAGACCGGGCTGATGTACGAATCGTTGCCCCGCTCCCCGAAATGCAGCTTGATCGCCGTGCGATCCCGCGCGTGGATACAGGACGAAAAACCGGCAGTCTCAAAGAGCCTCCGGACCTTTGCCTCGGTGCTCTCATCCCCCGACCGTGCCCGGAGGCTGGCAAACCAGACAGTGCTTTTCATTTCCGGATCATCCCGGTGGATCATTGTCACGCATATATATCTAAAGTTCGTGTCGGGGTTACACTTCCGTACCGGTTCCCGGTGTACTTTTTTTAGATCCCGCCCCTGTCCGAAAGAGGGGCCGCATTCATCCCGAAGATACCCTCCCGGCCATCGGTGCCGGGCACTTCCTCCCCATAACGTATATCTGACCGTTTCTTCGTTCACACAAACAGCCAAAGATTAAAAAAAGATGGTATCCTTATTTTCGTTTTGAAAGTTCGTGATCGAGACAGAAGAGGTGACCGGGCGTGTCCCCGACAGTTTTGATCTTTTCCGTGATGGTAGCTGCATTTACTTCTTCCTCGACCTGTTCCTTCACAAACCACTGAAGGACTTCGAAGGTTGCATGATCTTTTTCCTTTATCGCAAGGTCCACAAGATTGTTTATCATGCCGGTCACTTTCTGCTCGTGGGAGTACACCTCTTCAAAGACCTTCCCGGCCGACGACCATTTTGCCTTGGGAGTCTCGATGGTATCAAGAATGACCTTTCCCTGCCGTGCGATGATATAATCGTAAAACTTCATCGCATGGGCCCGCTCCTCGTTTGACTGCACCATCATCCAGCCGGCAAACCCCTTGAGATTGACCGTCTCGAACCAGGCCGACATGCCAAGGTATAGGTACGATGAGTAGAGTTCGCGGTTGATCTGCCGGTTCAATGCTTCTTCCATGGTTTTTGATAACATACGAAAAACCTCTTGTATGCGAGGAGATTGATTTGTCTTTTATTAATGGTTTCGCAGGTGACAATGGATCGCCGGCGTTGGTGTTCATGGTGCCGGTGTCCCGGCCCGGTTGCTGTTAAAGGTAAAACGGGGAAAAATCTCACCTCCGGTACAAGAGCGTGCGCGGACAAAACGAGATGTTGGACTACCAGGGTGCCGGCGGGTCCGGGGTCGGTCCGGCCGGACCGGTTGCGTGCTGGTGGTACCCGTCAGTTATTTCCGGTTGCGTTTATTCTCATCTTTGATATCAAGGATGATCTCCAGTTCGAGCGATTTTGCATAGGCGATCTCCGCCTCCTCGCTCTTTCCCAACTCTTCAAGACAGATACCCTTGATATACCATGCGGAGGCGTCGTTCGCATTGAGGGTAGACGCCCGGATAGCTGCGGCAAGAGCCGGGGCATATTGTTCGAGCTGGTACAGCGCAAGCCCCTTTTTCGACCATGCGTCTGCGTAATTCGGGTTGAGGGCGATCGCCTGCTCGCAATCGGCGATCGCTTCCGCAAAATTTCCCATCTCGATTTTTACCGATGCCCGCAGGTACCAGATCCCGGCATTCTTCGGGCCAAGCTGGATGGCCTGGTCGTACAGGGCAAGAGCCTCGCGGTACTTGGTCTGCCGGACATACTGATCCGCCCGCCTGAGAAGGCGGGGAACTTCATCAGGCGGCATGAAGTGACACCTCATGGGTTATTCTGGGAATGTTCTTGGGTCTGCACATCATCATCACGACTGGTCCTCAATCAGGTCGCCAAAGATCTTTTTCAAAGCATCCTGCTCATAGGTTGCCATCTGTTCCTCCGCGGCAAGCAGGTGTAGGGGATTCTCCCAGATAAACCAGTCCTTCATCGACATGTAACCGATCAGCGCATTTGTCAGATCGACACCGGTCCGGTAGAGGTTTGCATAGTAGTCGAGGCTTGGCTCCGCGTTCCAGTCCATGTCCAGATTCTTTTCCATGATGGTGAGCATGGTGTCCCCAAAGACCTTGGACTGGTACCAGGCCGTGTGGGTCCACCGGGTCGTGAGCATCTCCTTTACTTCGAGATGATCAAATTTCTTCATCTGGGGGATATTGACCACCGGCATGAGCTTATCCGCCGGGAGGGTTTTTGCCAGGTAGAGGTCCCGGGCGTAGAACATGGATTTATCGAGCACGAAGTATCGTCGGGGAATGATCTCCATCGTGTCCGACATCTCGTCCATATCCTCCTTACCGTCCTTTAAGAGGATATAGAGCTGGGTCTTCCTCAGCTGCTCCATGCGGTAATAGATCCGGGCATTGACGATCGGGTTCCAGGGGAGTTCGTTTAAGTCATCCTGGAACTGACAGTACAGGATAAAAAGCATGTCGATGAGTTTTTTTACCGGGAGCTTCTTGTCCTTCTTTGCCTCGTCCTTAAGCGCGTCAAGGTAGATCTGGCGCATACCCGTATAGACAGAATCCGGGGTAAATGATAAAACAAGGTATTTGGATTTTTTTACTGCCGCTCCTTTGATGAGCAGGTGCGTGCACTGCTTTGCGATGATAAAATCCTTTAACAGGCCGATGTAGCTTGCAGGAAAGACGATGACGTTCTTGTCGATCTTGTAGGAATAGACATCAATGAGCGTTCCGCCCGGTGCCGCATCCGGTTTCCTGAGCAGGGTGACCTCGGTGTCCAGCATCCGTTCGGTTTCACTGATGAACATCCGTATCGGTTTGGACAGGGGCATATTGGTCTTCATTGCCCCGCACCCGACCGTATTCTACCGTGGTATCGACCCGGCATGCACCTCATATCTCCAATGGGTAGTCTTTACCTCAAGCAGGGAAAAAAGTTAGGATAGGGGGAGCACCCGCATGCTGGCGGTCGGCCGGGTCCCGGCTTTTTTGTTTCAGGTTTTCTTTCGCGGCTTTGCGAGAGTATGTAAAAACCCGGTAAACGGGTTCTGGTTCCTGGGCCGGAAAACACCCTGGTTGACGTACCGCACATCCTCGATAGAGAAAAACGCATCCGGGTTGGTCTCCTCGATGTGCCGGGTGATCCGCGGGACATCGTCGCGGTTCACCAGTGAGATGATCATCCTGACGCCCCCACGCGCACCTTTTGCATCGAGACAGGTAGTACCATACCGTTCAGCCTGCAAAAATCCCGCGATCTCCTCGCTCGTTTCATCGGTGGTGATGATGCGCATGATCACCATGCCGATCGAGAGCCTCTCTTCGATCACGAGACCCACGTAGGTACCCAGCGCAAACCCAAAGGCATAGGCGAGGATGTTGGCGATGTTGGAGAGATTGCTCATCACGCCCACGATGGCAAGCAGCCAGATAATGATCTCAAAGAACGCGATGATGGGAGCGAGGTACTTGAGCCCCTTGGAAAGAAAGACGATCCGGAGCGTCTCCATGCAGACATTGGCGATCTGCGCAAGGAAGATCAGCGCCGGCAGGATGACCCAGGCATAGATTTCAGGGCTGATAATGAAAAATGCCATACATACACCTCTGGTCACGTTATCCCGTGGAATGCCGTGATACCGGCTTACTGAAGAAAAGTTGCCATCGTTTGTATATCAAGGTTATTCTAGATTCGGCAAAAATACGGGAAAACTGGAAAGATTCAGGTAATCACACGAAGGAGTGCGCCCGGTTTCCTGCCGGGCCGTCACACGTACTTCGCGGGATCGGTATCAAATTTTTTCTTGCAGCCCGGGGCGCAGAAATAATATTTTTTACCCTTGTACTCGCTCGTGAACTTTGCTGTTTTCTCATCGATGGTCATCTTGCAGATCGGGTCGATCGCCATCCTTCCATCACCAATTGATCCTTCTTTTTCGCTTCCGGTATATACCCTTTGAGGAGGAGTGAGAGGGTCACGACCGTCACCGAACTCGCGGCCATGGCAAGTGCGGCAAGTTCCGGCCGGAACACAAAACCGAAGAACGGGTAGAGGAGACCGGCACCCACCGGGATCAGGGCCGCGTTGTAGGCAAACGCCCAGAAGATGTTCCCCCTGATCCTGCCCATCACTTTTTTCGAGAGTTCGAGCGCCGCCACCGCATCGAGCAGGTCGTCTTTGACGAGCACGATCTCTCCGCTTTCGATGGCGATATCCGTCCCGCTGCCGATCGCGATCCCCACATCCGCCTGAGCAAGCGCCGGGGCATCGTTGATCCCGTCGCCGACAAACGCGACGCGCTCCCCCAGGTCCTGCAGGGCTTTTACTGCCGCTGCTTTTCCTCCCGGGAGGACTTCTGCTGTCACCCGGTCGATCCCGATCGTGCGGGCGATGGCTTCTGCGGTGCGTCTGTTGTCCCCGGTCACCATGACGACGGCGATCCCGTGCGCCTTGAGCCGCCGGACCGCTTCCGCGCTGGTTTCTTTAAGCGTATCCGCGATCGCGATGATTCCCGCAGATTTGTGGCTGATAGTGACGAGAACCACCGTCTTGCCGTCCTGCTCGAAGGTGCGGATCTTCGCATCGATCCCTTCGGGAAGCACGATGCCGTTCTCCTGGATGAGCGTGCGGTTGCCCACCAGCACCTCTTCACCCAGTACCAGCGCACGGACCCCTTTGCCACCGATGGTATCAAACTTATCCGCCTCGCCGATCGCGGCACCCTTTGCCTGCGCAGCCCGGACAACCGCCTGCGCGAGCGGGTGGTCCGAGTTCTTCTCGACAGTGGCAGCAACTGCAAGGAGAGTCTCCTCAGTGACACCCTCTGCCACGATATCGGTCACCTCCGGCTTACCCTGCGTGAGCGTCCCGGTCTTGTCGAAGATCACGGTCGTGACCTTCTCGGCGAGTTCGAGCGCCTCGCCGTTCTTGATCAGGATCCCCAGTTCCGCGCCTCTCCCGATTCCTACCGTTACCGCGGTTGGCGTAGCAAGGCCAAGCGCACACGGGCAGGCGACCACGAGCACCGAGATGAGGGCGGTGAGCGCGAAGATCAGGGTCGCGCCGAGTACGAAGTACCACACGATAAACGCAGACACGGAGATAAAGAGGACCACGGGAATGAAGTACGTGACCGCGACATCCGCGATCCGCTGGACGGGCGGTTTTGACCCCTGCGCGTCCTCGACGAGCTGTATGATCTGCGCAAGCACGGTATCTTTCCCGATCTTTGTCGCTTTGACCGAGAGGACGCCGTTTGTGCTGATCGTGCCGCCGACCACCCGGCTCCCTTTGGCTTTCAGGGGCGGGACCGGTTCCCCGGTGATCATCGACTCGTCCACGTAACTCTCTCCGGCTACGACCTCCCCGTCCACCGGGATCCTGCTGCCGGGTTTCACGATCACGATGTCGCCGGCCACGAGATCCTCGATGGCGACCTCAGTTTCTTTCCCGTTGCGGACGACCATCGCGGTCTTTGCCTGGAGCCCGGCCAGTTTTTTGATCGCATCGGAGGTCCGGCCCTTTGCCCGGGCTTCGAGATACCTCCCGAGCATCAGGAATGCGGCGAGCATAATCGCGGTGTCGTAGAACATGAACTCGTGGGTGAGCACAACCGAGAACGTGCCCATCACGCTTGCGACATACGCGACGCCGGTGCCCATTGCGTACATGACATCCATGGACAGGGTTTTGTTTTTGAGCGCCGCCCCTGCGGCTTTAAAGATGGGGTATGCGACATAGAAGAAGACCGGCGTCGAGACGACGAGCATGAAGTACGCGAGCACCTGCATGGGGATCCCAAGCGGCGCCCACATGAGTATCATAAGAGGAATGCTGACCGCAAAACCGATGGAGAACCGCATCAGCTTGTCGTGGAGGTCGGCTTCCCGCGCCGCTTTTTCCGCCTCGTCGCTCACCTCGCCGGCAATCCCGAGGTACTGGTAGCCGGCATCCTCAATCGCCTGCTTCATGTCTGCAACCGTCGATACCGACGGGTTGTAGGTGACGTACGCCTGCTCGTTCCCGAGGTTCACGTTCGCAACAACGACCCCGGGCAGCGCCCGGAGTGCCGCTTCGATGGTCTGGACACAGGTGGCGCACATCCTGCCGCCGACCTTAAGTGTTACCTCCCGGTTGGTCACCTCGTAGCCGGCGTCCCGCACCGCTTTTTCAAGATCAGAAAGACTCGTTTTTTCCGGATCGAACTCCACCCGGGCGGTTTCGGTCCCGAAGTTCACCTGCGCTTTTGTGACATTTTTGACGTTTGCAATCGCTTCTTCCACGGCGGCAGCGCAGGTCGCGCAGTGCATACCGCTAATTTTCAGTTCCGCTTTTTTCTTCTCCGGTTCCGGCACAGGCCAGGCCCCCAAAAGAACAGGTTTTCTCTGCCCGTCCTCTCTCTTTTTTGTGTATATAACGGTTATGAAGGAGACAGCTTGGTACGGGTGGAATATTTATTGCGCCGGACACCAACATGCAGGTGTAAAAATGCAGGGAATACCATGAAGGTGACGATCGATCGGATGCAGTGCGTGAGCTGCGGTTCGTGCTGGGATACGTGCCCGGCACTCTTTGTCCAGAATGACGATGACTCGTTTTCGCAGATCGTAGAGGAGTACCGGGATAAGGGAGATCGCGGAGCCAGTGTTGCCATTCCCGACACCATGGCCTGCGTCCGTGAAGCTGCCGGGCTCTGCCCGGCGTCGATCATCACCATTGTAGAGTGAACCGCAGGTACCTGGCGTAAAAAAATCGGCCGGGCTCATTCACGGATCATGGAGAGGATCATCCGGAACCGCTCACGGGCGAAAACCGCATGGGGTTTGTTTGCCGGCAGGATGATCATCTCGCCGGTCCCGACCGTGAAGGGCGTTCCCGCGATCTGCACCTCAGCTTTGCCGTCGGTCACCATGAGCACCGCGTCGTAAGGGGCGGTGTGTTCGGAGAGCCCTTCGCCCGCATCAAAGGAGAAGACTGTGATGGTGCCGGTTTTCTTAAAGACGATCATCCGGCTGGCAACGGTGCCAGGCTGGTACGCGACGAGATCGTTCACGTTCAGGACTTTTTCCTTGAGGTCTTCACGTCCGGTATCGGTCATGACAGGTTCCTGCACAGTGTTTTTCGTCCATCCTGATATCTGTACCTGTCCTGCATAATGCCTTCCTGTCGGGGAAAAGGTGAGATCAAGAGATATCCTCGACATAAACCCGGTATTCCCAGTTCTCCGGAAGGTTATGGAGGTTAAAGATAGGTACACTATACTGAGACTGCCCATACGGGGCTATGCTGACTTCACTGTACCCGCTTGCCAGCTGCATTCTGCCCGATTCGTCATAAATACCCGCACCAATGACGGCATTGACCGGCACCGCGGTATTGGACTTCACGATCCCGTAAAAATAGGGGGTACCTAATGATGAGTATCCTACCGTAGTATCAACAATCTCCACGACCGGGCCCGTTTGTGCCGAAGCAGGAGCGGTGTAGGATGATACTGGTGCGGTGGAGCCGGGCATTTCGAAATAAATCGCCACGAAGACAATTACGATAAGAGAAATCAGTAAAATGACTTCGGTACTTTTCTTCATAACGGCCGGATTTCTTCATTATATCCTGAACGTTTGCATTTCGCGTCTGCGTTTCTTTTTAAAAATGGATATATGGAGATACGCATCATGCTGACCACAATCCCGTTCCGCTCCACGCAGAAGGAGATATAATGGATTCCTCCGGCTTTTTTCCTTTACAGGGACGCAGGAGGATTTTCCGTCTTCCGGGGAGACCTGAGCTCCCGGATGATCAGGTAAAGCACATCGGTGAGGTACCCGAACAGCGGCAGAATCGCCAGAACCGTCCAGACCGGCGCGAACATCTTCTGTTCCTTTGCGTCCCGGTAGATAAGGAACGCGATGAGCAGCTGGATAACCCAGATACCGATCATCAGGA
>JACTVF010000087.1 GCA_019695435.1 Methanoregulaceae archaeon
CCAGTTCCGGCAACCCGCCGATTGTGGCTTTCACTCCACAACAGGTCACACAGGCTGCGGCGATTTCCGCTGGCCTGAATCTGCCCAACAGTTCTACCGCCAACGCCATCAAATCAGAATCTGATGCGGGCTGGTTTGGAAACTCATGGGCACGGACAAAACAGGCAGCCACGGTTGTGGCTGACCCGGTTCAAGTTGTTTCCGGTGATTTCTATGCTGATAGCGTGGACATCGCTTTGGCCGGGCCAATGCCATTGCCGCTGCATCGCAATTATCAAAGCCGCAATCTCGCCACCGACCAGATTGGCGCGGGTTGGAAATTCGGCATCATGCCGTGGCTGGTGATTGTCACCAACTCGGCGGGTAACGTCATTGCCGACGCCGCTGAAATGGATGGCTCTGTTCTCGCCTACCGGCAGCAGACCAATGGTCTTTGGACTGTTACCACGGCAGACAATCCCGATTTAGCAAACTTTTCACCCAATGGTATTGGCGGCACGGCGAATGTTTTCAACAACTACATTCAACCCAATCCGACTAACGGCCAGATATACACACTGTTTGGTTCTGATGGCAGCAAGCGTGTGTTCCAGGTGATGACCAATTTCGGCATCAACTCCGGCACCAATTATCTTAATCGCATCCGGCCTTACCTGACGCTTTGGCAGGATTACTCTGGAAATTATTACCAGTTCACTTACGGCACCAACTCTGCCAACAACAATTTCGGCCAGCTTTACCGCATCCAGGGAGCCAACGGCGCTTCCCTGACATTTGAATATGATTATTACGGGCGCGTGACGCAGGTGCTTTCGGACGACAATCGCGCCGTCAATTATCAGTATGACGATTACGGCGATTTGATAAACGTGACCCTGCCAGACAACACCGCGTGGCAATATGGCTACCAACATTACACGTTCACGACTAACAGCCAGACCTACACCGACTCTTACCACTTGTTGACCAGTGAAACCAAGCCCGATGGACGCCAATTGGCCAATACCTATGACAATCTCCGGCGCGTGATAGCCCAAGCCGCGAGCGTGGGCATCAACCGCGAACTTATCACCAATGCGACTTTCTTCTACACTAATAACTGCACCGGCCTCACCAACTCGCTCATCGGTGGCGTCACCGTGGTGAAGGATGTTTTTGGCAATCCTTACTATTATTACTACACTAACAATCTGCTTACCCAAATCATTGAACCGCTGGGGCGCACAAACATTCAAAGCTGGTATTCCATCAGTGAAACCAACAAGCCAGGCTATTATCAAAACAGTCTGGAATATGTGGTGGATGTTCGCGGCTTAACGAACTGGTTTCTTTACGATTCAAATGGCAATCTCACGAACCAAACCATTTATGGCAACCTAACTGGCAACGGCGTTGGGGGCGACAGCGCCACCAACAGTTTTACCTTCACGACCAATAACGTCGTGGCTACTGCGACCGATGCCAGTGGTAACACGGAAACTTTCAACTATGATTCAGCCGATGGGTTTCAACTGGATAGCTTGCAGTTCTCAAGTGGCGGCATCGGTATTTTTACGAACCGCTGGACTTACACCAATGTCACCACGGTGGTCAACATGGGCGGCTGGTATCAAACCAACAGTTCATTCGGTCTCTGTGCCAGCGCCATTAAAGCGGATGCTGCCACCAATACCTTGACGTATAACGGGCGTGGTTTTCCGACGCAATTGACCCGCTATGCCGTAACGGCGGATGTGCCGGGAAATGCTGATCCTGCCGTAGTCGCCTATCTCACTTTTAGTCCGCGTGGTGATTTGATTTCTGCCGTGGATGCGAGCGGACGGCAGGTGGCCATGAATTACGACGCATTGGGCAGGATGGAATGGCGCGATGTTTCTGATCAGAACAACAATACCTTGTCGCACGAGACTTTTTATTACGATGGCAACGGTGAGTTGCAATGGTATGACGGTCCCCGTTCCAATCCTGACGACTATTTGTATTTTAGCTACGACGGAGCCGGGCGCACTCTTCAGAAAATTCACTGGCGCACCCAGGCCAAACCCGATGGCACCGGCATCCAAGCCATCCCCGGCGACAGCCTCTATGCCACGACTTTCAGCAGTTACGATTACTTCGGCAACCTCACGTCTATTGCCGATTCGCGTGGTGCTTACACGACCAACAGTTGGGATGCCTTGGGAAGACTGGTGCAGCGCCGGGCTTTCGATGTCGGCGGTTCAACGCAACTGTCTTCTGATGGCTTTGCCTATGAAGTCGGCGGACTGGTTCAAAATTATACCAATGCCTTGGGCGGTGTCACCACCACCCTTTACACCAGCACCGGCCAGCCGCGTTTCCGGCAGAATGCCGACGGCTCGACCAATGGCTGGACATATTATTTGGATGGGCGCATTAACCGGGAAATCCAAGGCAATGGCGCTTACTGGCAGACGACCTATAACGACGCCAGCCTTACGGTCACGCGCATTTTCTATTCGGCTGGCGGTTCGCCACTTGCTACTAACACGATTATATTCGACCGCCGCGGAAATGAGACGCAATTCACAGATGCCGGAGGCAATACTTTTGTAAATTCATTTGATGGACTTGGCCGCGTCAAGGTTTCGGCAGGCCCGGCCATTGTCACTGTGATTCAGAACTCCGGGATGAGTCCCGGAGGCCCCTACACATACACCACCAATGTTCTTCAGCAGGTCGTCACTAATTTCTACGATGCCGCTGGAATTGTGGTGACAAACATAAACGCGCTAGGTGAAGAAACCATCACGACAATGGATGCCTTGGGCCGCACCACCAGCGTCTTGGTTTACAACGCTTCCGGTTTACTGGTGCGCGAAAGGTATTTTGCCTATTCCGCCGACAACAACAGCGCCACCGTCACCGAGGGTTCAGGGGCTAATGCCATCAGCCACACCATTTATACCGACAGCGACGGCCATCCGGTTTTGTCCGTGGCTTATCCTTCTGCCTACTCCACGGAATTTACCTTGAATCAATTTGACGTGGCCGGAAATCTTGTTTCCGCGCAGCACAATTCCACGCTCAACGGCACCGTCACCACTTGGACAACTGCCAATTATTCTTATGACGGACTGAATCGCATGACCGGCAAAGTTGACCGAGACAACGCGCCCACCACTTACGCCTATGATTCCATGAATGACCTGACCAACTGCACCTTGCCGGGCAGTTCGCAGTGGCAGGCCAGCTACAATAACGCCGGCCAGATATTGCAGGAGCAGAATTTCGGCGGGGGCAATCCAACCCGCACCACGACCTATTCCTATTTCTCCGGCGGCTATCCTTTCGCCGGATTGCTCCAAACGAAAACCGATGGACGCGGAACAAGTTGCACTTATTCCTATGATGATTGGCTGCGGCCCACCAACATGGCTTGCAGCGGCGCATTGTCGGAGCAAAATCTAACGACGACGTGGCAGTATGAACCGCGTGGATTTATCACCGGCTTCACCGAACAGTTTGCCAGCACCAACACCGGCCCGGCCACGTCAGTTCAGCGTTCTTATGATCCTTACGGACAATTATCGTCGGAATCCGTCAGCAGCGGTTCATTCTCCTATGGCGCAAATCAAAGTTTCGACGCTGCCGGAAGACGTTCGCAACTCGGCATTGGCAATGGCAGTTACGGTTTCGGCTGGCAGGCTGATGGCAATCTGATTTCCGCGAACGACTCGACCGGCAGCGGCACTTACGGTTACAATACCGCCGGAGTGCTAACCAGCCGTCTTGTTGGCAATCGCATGACTAGCATCACTTCGCTTGATGGTGAAGGCCGGCCATTGTCCGTTACCAACACCGTCAATACCCTGCCTGAATTGTCCGAATCACTCTCCTGGTCGGGCGATGGATTGCTCGCCGCGCATACGCTGGCGCGCGGCGACTTCACTGACTCGCGCGTTTATTCCTATGCCAATTTGAGCCGCCGCTTGGTTCAGGAACGGTTGAACCTTAATGGTTCGACAACTTGGACGAACACGATGGTTTATGACAATGGCGTCTCTGGTGGTCCTGGTGTGCTCACACAAATGGGGCAGGCCAACAGTGCGTCCAACGAATGGAGCGGCGTGGCCGACGCCTTTTCGCGTGTGACCACCGAAACCAATAATACATCTCTGTTTCCGGCCTACGGTCATGTCAACGGCCAGTCCATCTCCTTGAGCGCATGGCTGGACAACCAGCCAGTTTCAATCAGCAGTGTCGGAACCAACGCCATGCAGTGGCGTGCGATGATGGAACTCGCGCCGGGCACGCATCAGTTGAAAGTCAGCGCCCTGCATCCCAGCGGCGTCTTCACCGCTTGGGCGACCAACTCGTTCACCAACGGCCTCACCTATCAAACAACAGTGGATGGTTACGATAGTGCCGGTAACATCACCAATCGCGTCTGGAAAAATCCTAGTGGCACGGTCGAACGCACTCAAACCCTCTCTTGGGATGCGCGTGGGCGACTTCATGCAGTCACCGACCGGGACACAAATAATTCCGGCTACAATTGGAGCGCCGTCTATGACCCGCTCAACCGCAGGTTGCAAACGACGACCGTGCTTGTGTCAAACGGCGTTGCTTCAACTGCGCCGTCACAGACCATCAACTCCTATTTTGATCCACAGGTTGAGTTTTTGGAACTTGGCGTTTCTTACGGCAATCAAACTATTTGGAAACTTTACGGCCCCGACCAGAATGGCACTTACGGCGGACTCAATGGCGCAGGCGGACTAGATGGCGTGTCGCCGTATCTTAATTCGTTCAATCCCCTTATCAGCGATTTCAGGGGAAACATTCTGGCGGAAATCACCAATGGGATGCCGTCATGGATTCCAGCCCGACCCACTGGTTACGGGGCGGTGCCGGGCTACCGACCCGCAGCGTTCGCCAATGGCGCGGACATGGCGCAGTCGTCCGCGTGGCGCGGGCGTGAAGTGGACGTCACAGGTTACATCCAAATTGGGTTGAGGCCGTATGACCCTGTTTCAGGAAGATGGCTGACTTATGATTCAGTTTTGAGCGCAGGTGATCCAGACGGTTACACTTTCTGCGCCGGCAAAGACCCTGTTAACGGATTTGACCCGGATGGAAGAGCCTTGTATGCCTTTGAAGGAACTTGGAATTTTGAAAACGAAATGGTCAATGGTGTGCTCGCACCTACCAATGTTAGAAGATTTGTAGAGGCATATAATTCAGGGACGCCATTTTATTTCCGAGGCGTCGGAAATCCGGTTGAACACGGACTGGTTATGCAAGATTTTGAGGGAGCAACTGGGGCTGGTTCGGCTGCGATTAGAGAACAAGCGTATCAACGTTTGGTTCAAAATTACAATGCGGGCGACCACACCATTGACATCGTCGGTTTCAGCCGTGGAGCGGGCAATGGGATGGAATTCACCCATACAATTTATGAGCGTGGCATACCTGATTTAAGTTCGGCAAGGACGATTACAGTCGGATCGCCAAGAATGCAAACGACCCGGACGGTTTATGATAATTACCTGCTTGCGCCTGGCGCTGCGAATTCCATTCGGTTTGCCGGCTTTTTCGATCCCGTTCATGCGATGGGATTGCCAGGAATGCAATGGAACGTGGGATACCACACCGCCGATATTGCCCCCAACGTGCAAAATGCTTACGCTGCCTACGCCGCAAATGAACGTCGCCTGCCATTTGCGCAGACGGATATTCCCAGCGCCACCTCGGTCATTTTCCCCGGGGTTCATTCCGATGTGGGGGGTGGCAACGGCAACACCGGGCTGAATGACACAGCCTTCAATTGGATGTTGAATATGGCCAGTCGTTCAGGTATTCAATTCAGCCCGGTCATGCTCAATCCGAACCCAAATGCGGCAACCGATCCAGTGAAAAAGTGGTATTATCCCGAAGGAAACCGCTCATTTCCACCCTACGCACAAAACTATTCAGGCGCGATGCTCAGTAAACATTAAGAGCACGAACATTTCTATGAAAAGTATTTTACTCGTGCTGCCGTTGATTCTGTTTATGACTGGTTGCCAAACTATGGCCCAAATACCAAAGTATTCGGTGGTGGTAACAAATGGCACGACCAATCTCCTAACGTATGCAATGGTCAAATATGGGGATTTTGAATCGCTGGGTGGTAGTTTCCCGCCAGGACGAAAGAAAGTTGATGAACTCGTGCCATTTCCTATCCCCAAACAAGCCACCGTGCTATGGAAAAGCCAAGACGGTGAATCGCATGAGAAATTGGTCGAAGTGCAAAAAGCCCTTCCCAAAGATTTTAGCGATGGAGATATAATCTTCACAATTCTGGAAGGCGACAAGGTAGAGGTTACATACAAACCATTTTTCAAGCTGCCGAAATGAAAAGCATTTTGCTCATGCTATCGTTGATGCTGTTTGTTGGGACGCGCCTACAAGCAGATGAGCCGTTGCCGCCAGCACCTACCGGTTTTGCTTGGCAGCGTTTGACTCCGATTAAAAGTGCATTATTGAAGCCGGATGGCTGGTTTTACAAAGAAAGCACGAACGCGAACACACAGGGATTTTTTATTAGTAGGGAAGATATTGATAAAGTCGGTGCTTTCAAAACAGGTCTGACCCTTGACTGCATCCGCGACGTAACTAAAAAAGTGAATGTGCTTCCATCATTATATGCTGCTGAAATAGCAAAGGTAGCGGCTTCCAAATACACCCTGCTTGAAAAATCTTCATCCCAGCAAGGGCCTTTTAAGGCAATAAGGTTTTGCTATGTATCTTCACCCACCAATCAAGAGAGCGTGACCGTCTATCATCTTATGATCGCAAACGACAAAACCGGCACGCTCTTCATAGCTATTTTTGAATCACCGACAAACGAATGGAAGGAAGCATGGAAAAAGGGCGAGGTAATTTTGAAGAAGATGTTGCTTGATGACGAAACCTGATAAATTTGATTTTACAGGCAGCGAATGCGAGAAATGGGCTGACATGCTAGTTGAAACGAATGAAAATTTGGAAATTTACAATTTGCACGCTCTGCCTGCTTGCCGTTGTTCGTCTCTACGGCGATACCGCCATTCCTGATTTTTCAGGCATGGGATCAGGGCTGCCTGAAGTAGTTTCGGTGATCAAAAAATTGTGCGGTGGACAGCCATCATTCAGCGCAAACGCCACCGTTGAGCTAACCGATACGGATAGCACTAACACAACGATGAGAGTGCCTTCTGTGCTCACATTTTCTGGCAATGATATGAGGTGGGATTGGGATGTCGGTCAAATGACCGGAAGCATCATGCCGCCAGAAATTTCAAAGGCGTTGAAAAACGCCAAGCTCGACAAAATCAATTTCATTTCACGATTCGATGAGAAAGCCAGCTATGTTGTATTCCCAGGAGTATGCGCGTATGTCCGCAACCTGATCCCCGATTCGGAGATTTCGCGGATTTTACAGAAGGCTGACACCGTCCAGCTAAAATCGGAAGTCATGGGCAAGGAAATCGTTGACGGTTATAGCTGCACAAAAACACGAATCACCATTCCAGAGGAGGCCAAATTTCACGAATCCGCGACGGTCTGGTCGGCACCAGAATTGACAAATCGTCCCGTAAAACTGGAACTTGACATACCGGACGGCACGCTGATTTTCCACTTCAGAAATGTAACATTTGATACGCCACCAGCGGGCATTTTTGATACAGCCACAAATTTTATATGCAAAGCCGATGCGAAAGATATTTTAGACGTTGCGGCGCAGCAGTTGGAACCACGAGAGCCTGAATTAACCGGAAAAATCGCCAGTTACGGAATTGTTTTGCCGGGGAAAATGACGACGGTTGATGCGCCCACAGATCCAACCGGCAAACATTCATTTCAAAAAAGCCACACAACAACCCCAAAGGTTGTGACCAATCGAATTCCCGCCAAGCTGGGCGTTGCCTTTGGTTGTTTATGGGAAATTTCAGGGCAACCAGATGATGTCTATCAAGCTGATATTGAAACTGTATGGAAATACCCCACGATGGTCAAAATGGATGGCTCTATCAGCAAGGGGTTTAGTTATGACTATGGCAAAGGCCACGCCATCGCCGGCGTCAAAAGATGGGATGGTTACGTTTTTGAAAAAGAGTTTGAACTGGTTCCGGGTGAATGGACGTTTGAACTCAAAGCCAATGGCAAAACAATAGCCACTCAAAATTTCGTAGTTTATTTAGAATGAACGCATTGCCAACCATTACATTCCAAAATATGAAACATCTGATCGCATTCGCATTCTTGATTTCTGCGCTGCTCTTAAATTCGGGCTGCGCGACAAATCAGGGTTCGCAACAACAGAGCGGCACGCCGACAACCGTTAGTGGCTACGTGAGTGTCGGCGCGCAAAAAAGCTTCAAGTAAAAGCGGCCCGACGCTTTTGCATGTCAGCAATCGAAAGTTCACAAAATAAATCGCATTATGCTTGAAATTGAATAACCTTATATTCAGTTCAAACGATGGTTTGCCCGTTCGGACATCTGCGGTCTTCTGGCCGCTCCACTCTGAACAATTTGGGATAAAGCGCCCGTCAATTCGGACGTTAAAAAAGCAGTCACACTGACAACACCGTTGATTTGCAAACATGCCGAAACGTCGTATAGA
>JACTVF010000088.1 GCA_019695435.1 Methanoregulaceae archaeon
ATCTAGCTCTAGCCTCCCACAAAAAACAGCTAGAAGGTTATTCAGATGGATATTATATTAGATTAGTTCTTGAACCACATAATCAATATGGTGAAAAGAATGTTATTTGGAATACAGAACCAGATAGAGAATCTATAAATACAATTAAGAAGAATAAAAATATTAAAAAATTAATGGGAACAAATTTTATAGTTAAGGATTTGTATTTATAAATGTTAGACAAAACCTATTATTTCACCGATATATTACGCAAAGTTAATTTGGCAATGATTAATTTATTTGGTGGATTACAAGTAGCTAAAAGAGATAATAAAGGAAATATTCTTGAATTTCGGGCTGTTCCTATTCGTTTTGTACATAAACAAAAATTCATTCCTTATTTAACTGATAACTTAGAAGCTAATAAGATGTGGTTTAATCAACATCTTCCACAGATAGCTTTGTTCATTAAGAATATAACTTATAATCCAGAAAAAGTCAGAGGTGGGTTCGATAGTCCTATTTATAATTATGTTGATATGAATAGTAATACACAAAGAATATTTTCTGGTAGTCCGTGGAAAATTAGTTATTCGTTAGGTATCATTTCAATGCATATGTCTGAAATGAGTATGATACTTGAACAAGTATTACCTCAATTCAATCCATATAAAAATATAACAATACAAGAATGGGATTTCTTACCAAGTTTAACTAGAGACTTAAAGGTATTATGTGGTGGAACGGTTCAGCCTAATTTTATGGATGAAGTACCTGAAGAAGCTTTCAAGAAAATTGAATTTGAAATTCCTTTTGATGTAGATTGTAATTTTTATTTACCAATTCAAATTAGTGATATTATTAAATATGTTAAATTGGATTTGGGTATCTTAGAAACACAAACAATAGAAACCACATATAATTTTGCTGTTTCTGGTTTAGATATAAACGATTACAATGTTCTTCCAGAATGGGTAAACCCTGTAACATTAGTTGATACGGTATCTGGATGGACAGATAATGTATATCAAGTTAGTGGTGGAGAAGAAATAATAAGTAATACGATTGAACCTCAAATATCCGGTGATTATCATGAATTACCAATAAATACAACTATTATACCTTCAGTATGTAGTGAATTTTATCCTAATATTCTCCCTTAATAGGTCTTTTACCGCCTTCTTTAGTAAGAGATATAGTAAAGAACGGTATTGGATTAATACACAATCTTTTATTTCTAGGAGAATAATGATATCCTATCCAAAAAGAATGTATTCTAATTAAGAAATCTATCTTCATTTTATCTCCTATGCATATTAATACAACTTTCAATTTCAAATGGTTTAACAATAAAAAATTTATGATTTGCATCTTTTACACCATAATCTCCATCAGTATATAAATCTATTATCTGAAGAGTTTGACCACCTAAAACTGAACAAGCAATATCTCCTTCTTTAAATTTATATTCTCTTTTCACACAACCAATAATCATAACAAAAAAGATTATACCAATTATAAATTTATACATTTTTTTCCTCCATTTTCTTCATAATTCTTTTAACCTTCTTTTTTACACTTCTCTGAACTGCTTTCAAATTGTTGGTAGCTCCATTTTTTCCAGAGCGTTTAGAACCTTCACAATTGAAATTTTTATTTCTGATTTTATTTTCCATAAAAACCTCTTCGAAATCGAATTTAAATATATGAAACCAAAAACTTTCATTTGTTTCAGGATGTCTACACATAATAGCATATTGATGATATTTCGGTCTACACATTAAATCTTCAGCATTACAATAACCAATAGAATATTTACGCAATAATTTCTTTCCTTCAGGTGAAGTAACACTTAGAGTTCTGGAATATAAACCTAATTCTTTTATACTCCCACCTCTCCATAAATCCCAGATAAAATATGAATTGAAGATGTTACTGCCCTATAGTTGCTCAACGTATAAAATCCTATATCTTCAAGCTTCATTGTAAAGTATCTCCTTTGCGAATTTAATAGCTTCATTAAACATATCTATATCAAAGCACCATGCTTCTCTTTCGAATTTTCTATCTTCTCTTTCTTCTTTATATATTGACCATAATTCATAAATAGCCCATATTAAAATAGGAATGGCAAAAAAAGAATAAGCAATATCTATCCAAATATTTCCTGAACCATAAACTCCACTATATAATATTATAGGTATTGGCATCATGGAATACATTATAACGGTTTCTTTTCAATTTGTCAAGTAAAAAATTCTTAATATAAATAACTATATGGGAAGAAAACCACTACATAGAGCCAAAAAATATAGAAAAGATGAAGAAGGTAAAGTAACAGTATCAGGTACATTAAAAGAATTACCTCTTGATTGTTGCTATGATAAAATTCCGGGTCTCAAACGAGCAAATATCATAGTTGAATTTACTGAAGAACAAGTTTTAGAAATGTCTAAATGTGCAGTTGATATTGAATATTTTGCAAGAAATTATGTTTTTGTAATTCATCCTGATAAGGGAAGAGTTCTTTGTGAGTTAAGACCTTATCAGCTTCGGATGATTAAAGCTTTTGCCGAGAATAGATATTCTGTTGCCAAATCAGGTAGACAGTCCGGTAAATCCATGTCGGCAGCAGTTTTCATACTTCATTCCTTAATCTTTAGTAAAGATAAGAAATCCGCAATCTTAGCAAATAAATTAGCAACCGCAAAAGAAATTCTTGAAAAGATAAAACTTGCCTATCGTTTACTTCCTTATTGGTTACAGATAGGTGTGGACGAATGGCATAAGACCTCTATGCAACTTGAGAATGGTTGTCATTGTTTTGCTTCTGCTACTAGTGCCGATGCTATTGTAGGTTTAACTGTTAACGGTATTCTTTATATAGATGAATATGCAAAGATTAGGAGAAGTATTATTGATGCCTTCTTGGATACTGTATTTCCAACTATTTCAGCTTCGGTTGAATCCAAGATTATTGTAACCTCAACAAGTAGAGGTATGAATCATTTCTATGAATTATGGCAAAAGGCTATAAAGAAAAGAAGTGAATTCTTCCCTGTAGAAGTCAAATGGAATGAAGTTCCCGGAAGAGATGAAAAGTTTAGGCAAAGTGTTATTAAGAACAAAGGAGAACAACATTTCAATCAGGAATATGCTTGTGCCTTCTTAGGTTCATCCTCAACCCTTGTAAAGGGTTCTATCATAGAAATGATGGATATTCAAGATGCTGTTGAAATCCTTAAAGAAGGTAAATTTAGGATATATGCTAAACCAATCATTGATAGAAAAGTAGATGATGTTTTGATAAAGGGTAGAACTTATGTTGTCGGGGTTGATAGTGCCAAAGGAACAGGTAATGATTATTCAGTTGCTAATGTTTTCGATATAACCACATATCCATTCAGGCAAGTTGCCATTTATAGAGTAAATGACAAAACGACAAGAAATTTTGCTGAATATGTGGTTGAAATTGCAAAGATGTTTAATAATGCATATATTATGATTGAAAACAATGACATTGGGCAAGCTGTGGTAGATTACATTTGGAACGATGCTGAATATGAAAATTTGGTGAATTATAATACCAAGAATCGTATAGATATCGGTATTAGGAGTACACCAAGAACCAAATCTTTAGCAAACGATATTGTAAAACAGCTTATGGAAGATTTTAAATTAGAAATTTGTGATTCTGATACTATATATGAATTATCAAGATATGTAGAATTGAAACCCGGAAAATTTGGAGCAGAAGAAGGGGAAAATGATGATTGTGTTACTTCTATGATTTGGGCTATTTTTATAATTAAAACCAATTACTTAGAGGATGATGATATAAAAGATGAAGTAAAAGAAATAGTTAAAGAATTGAAGGATGAAGGAGAAATTGAGACTTTAGATGATGCACCTCTTGATATGAGAGTTACATAGTAATTTTTCTAATTATATAAATACTTTAAAAGGTATATGGCATGTCCGTAAAACATAAATTTACAGTAAGCAAAACTCAAAGTTCTGACCCTACGATTGTTAGAAATAACGATTGGAATGATAATCATACAGGTATTTTGTATGAGGTTCCTACTGATGATGGGCAATATCCAAATGTTATAACTATATCATGGAATCCATCTACAGGTCATAACCATGATGGTAGTACAAGTAGAATTGCACAAAAAGCAAATCAATTAGCCACACCTAGAACCATAAGCGGTGTTGCCTTTGATGGAACTGCAAATATTGTAATAACCCCTTCCAATATTGGTTTAGGGAATGTTGATAATACGCATGATAATACAAAATCTGTATTATATGCTCAAACAGCAGGTTCTGCCCCAACAGTAACACACGTTGCTTTTGGTGTACATGCTCTTGGTACTACATATGAATATACTGGTTCAACTGCAAAATATGTAGCAGTTTGTTACAATTTTGCTAGTAGTGCAAGTATGTTAGCATATAGTGATTCAACAATTAATCCAAGCACTCTTGTAGCTTCGGTAAATGGTATAGGAAATTTTCAAATAGGATTTTGGGTATTACCCGGAAATGTAACACCACAATATTATAAAATAGTTGGTGCTGGTGGTCTTGGTGCATTACAAGTATGGACAGAGTGGAATTAAAAAGACCTACACTAATTAACAAGGAGATAATAAAATGGCAACACAATTAAGCGCAGGCGTTCAAGTAATAGAAACAAATCAGGCTCCAACTGTAACACCTCCAGCAACTAGCGTAGCTGCATATGTAGGTCTATCAATTTGGGGGCCAGCAAATCAATATACATTGGTAACTGACCCAAATTCATTTGAAACTTTATTTGGCCCGCCAACTGATACAACTTATCAAGATTTCTTCACCGTAGCAGGATTCTTGATTTATGGTCAAAATTGTTATTTCGTAAGAGCATGTGACGCTCTAACTGCAACAAACGCATCTTTGACTTCAACATTAACTATAACAACTTCAGGTATACCAGAATTTATTACAAATTGGGAATCAATTACAGAAACATTTAGTGTATCTGGTGACAAATTTCATTTTTATGGAATTTATCCCGGTGCTTATGGTAGTGCTAATATTCAAGTTGGTATGGTAAATTATACAGATTGGAATAACAGAACTTCCGCTGGTGTAATGTCAGGTGCAGCCGCAGAATTCTCTGGTTTAATCGAATACGGCCCAGCAAATTCAACTGAATATGTTATCTTCGTTAGTACATTGAATAGTGATGGTGTTACTTATTCTATTCAAGAGCAATTCCTTGTTTCAGATACACCAAATACATTGGATACTTTTGGAAATAATATTTACATCAATCAACTTATTAATACAAGTTCAAATTATATTGTTGCATTTAACAACTTTAATTTACAAGGTCAAATTGCTCCTTCTTTTGCCTCAACAAATCTTTCTGGTGGTGCAGATGGTACGACTACAGCAGGAGATATTGAAGCAGGTTATGAACTTTTCAATAACACAGAAGCAATTAAAATAAATTATCTAATTGGTGGTTCTAATACATCAATTACAGACGGTTTACCAACAACTATCGCAGGTATTGCTAATGAAAGAGCAGATTGTATTTCAGTTCATGACGTAGCGTTCTCAATGAATACTGTTTATAATTCATCAGTTCCTAGTATTAGTCCTAATCAATCAGATGCTAATAATTCTCAAGCAACCGTTGATTATAGAAATGCAACTAATATTAATTCTAGTTATTCTGCAATATATGGTAACTGGTTATATATTTATGACCAATACAATGATAAAAATCGTTGGGTTCCTTCTAGTGGTTTCGTTGCGGGTATCTATGCATTAACAGCAGACCGTAACGCACCCTGGTTTGCACCAGCAGGATTGAATCGTGGTATTCTTACAGGTGTTATCAAGCTTGCTTGGAATCCAAAGAAACAATATCGTGACCAACAGTATCAATCTCAAGTTAATCCAATTGTTAATTTCCCCGGACAAGGTATTCTTATTTGGGGTCAAAAGACAATGGTTACACAAGCATCTGCATTTTCTCGTATTAATGTTCGGTTACTCTTCTTGTATATGGAATCTGCAATTGCTGCAGCTGCAATGTATGTTGTATTCGAACAAAATGATTCGTTGACACAATCAATATTCTTGAATATGATTAATCCATTCTTGAATAGTATTCAAGGTCAACAGGGTATTAGTCAATTCTTAGTAGATGTAAGTGCAAAGGTTAATACTCCACAAGTAATTGACAATGAACAATTCATTGCTAACATCTTGGTTTCACCAGTACCAGCAGCAGAATTTATTACTCTTAACTTCGTAGCAACGAAGACAGGTGTAGACTTAACAGAAGTAACAGTATAAGGATATTAAATGACAAAAGAATATCATAAACAATATAATAAAGAATATCATAAAAATAATTTTGATTATTTTAAAAGTAGAGATTTAAAAAAGAAATTTGGTATAACAATAGAAGATTATAATAAATTATTTAAAAATCAAAACGGTTTATGTGCTATATGTAATAAATCTGAAATATCTAAACATCAAAGTGGAACAATAAGAACTTTATCGGTAGACCATAATCATGAAACAGGTAAAGTAAGAGGTTTATTATGTTCTACATGTAATAGAGCGATTGGATTATTAAAAGATAATTCTATATTACTTTTAAAAGCTTCAAATTATTTAGAAGAAATATAAAGATTTGCGTGCGGGACAGCCCAACAGGTTGATGTGAATTCCTCCCATATCTTACCGCACATCTTAAACTAGGAGATAAAAATGTCATTTACAGTACAACAATTTCAAGCTAATGTTAGAGAATTAGCAAGACAGTATCAGTTTGAACTTGAAGTTGTATTTCCGGTAATTATCGGAAGTTCAAATTTGATTAATATGCTTATTTTTTCTAGCACTCAGCCCGGAAGAAAAATTGACCCTACTGGTGATTTAGCTTTCATGGGCATGGAATATAAATTAGCAAGCAACATTACATATCCACAATGGACAGGAAACTTCAGGATTGATGACAATTATGATTTGTTAAAGAGTTGGAGAGCATGGCAAGAATTAGTCCACGGTACAGCAACTAATATTTCAGCTTTTCCTGCACAATATAAATCAAATATCAATTTATATAGATTGGATAACGGTGGTAATAGAATAATCCAAATTACTTTAAATGGAGCATGGCCTACAAATCTTACGGTTACTGGATTAGATACAAAAACCCGGGAACCAATTCAAGCTGATGTAACAATTCAATACGATAATAATACTCTTACGGTATTATAATAGGAGATTAAAATGGCATTTAGATTACAAGAATTTTTAGCCAATGTTCGGGAATTAGCTAGGGCTTATCAGTTCGAAGCAGAATTAATATTTCCTGTCGTAATTGGTTCGTCTGCTTTAGTTAATATCTTGGTTGAAAGTACAGAAATTCCTTCTTATAACATTGCACCAGTTCCTTCAAATTATGCAGGTCAACCTCTTAATTTAGCAGGATTTGTAAAGTTTCCAACATGGAGTTGTACACTTCGTATTGATGATAACTATGATGTTTATAAGCAATTCAGAGCATGGAATGAATTAGTAGTTGGTACATTAACAAACATAGCGGCATTTCCTTCACAGTATAAATCTTCATTCAAATTATATCAATTGGATAATGCTGGTAACAAGTTGATTTCATGGCAATTTTTCGGTGCTTGGGTTTCAAATCTTGAAGACATAACTTTAGCTTATAATAACAAAGACATAAACACATTAAAAATAGATTTTGAATACGACTATAATTATCTTATCGTAGAATCCTAATTTTTTTACTAATCTTACAAGGCGATAGATTATTCTATCGCCTTTTCGTTTTATATAAATACTTAGTAGTTATAACAATTTAATAATGGAGGAAACACCAAATGTCAAAAATTGAAGATATCATTAAGGATGTACAGGAAAATACTATAAAATTTACTATTCCAATGATTAGTAATCCAAAGAAGAACATCGTTTTTAGACCCTTGAAAGGAAAAGACCAAAAAGTTATTGTAATTGATAAGGAAGAAAATGAAGATAGTGATATAAAGAATTTCGATTCAATTATGAGATTATTGGATGTTATTGTATTAAAATGTCCGGTTCCATTAGGTCAATTAGAAATGAATGATTTTGTTTGGTTGCTATTAAACATTAGGGCAAAATCTCAAGGAGATATTATAGAATTAGTTGCTAGATGTAAAAATAGTACATGTAACGAAAAAAATGATTTACCTATTGATATCTTTAAAGACCTTAAAGTTGATAAAGAAAAGAAAAACAATGTTGTTAAAGTAAGTGAAAATACCAGTTTGATGTTAGGTAGTTTAACAATAATGGATTATAAAAATCTTCTTGAATATGTTAAAGAAGATAGAGTAATAACAGGTGTTGCAAGTAGTATTAAAAATGTAGATTTTAAAGGTGAAATTGTTGATGTTGATTTGCCAACCAAATTAATAATTGTTAGTGAATTAACAGAACAATTACTTAAAGAAATTTCTGATTATCTTTTAAAAGCTAATAAAGAATTTCGATTAGAGAAAACAATTAAATGTAAGAAATGTGGTG
>JACTVF010000089.1 GCA_019695435.1 Methanoregulaceae archaeon
AACAGCTACGGCTACACCAACTGCAACGGTTACTGCAACAGCTACGGTTACACCAACTGCAACGGTTACTGTAACAGCTACGGCTACACCAACTGCAACGGTTACTGCAACAGCTACGGCTACACCAACTGCAACGGTTACTGCAACAGCTACGGCTACACCAACTGCCGTCATCCCGGTGGTCGCATTCACGGCAACTCCAACATCAGTATCCGTCGGCACTGCCGTACAGTTCACCGACACCTCCACCAATTCACCTACTTCGTGGGACTGGGACTTCGGGGACGGTGGTTCCAGTTCTTCAGAAAACCCGTCTCATTCTTACACAACCGCAGGAGCCTATACCGTCCACCTCACTGCCACAAATTCTGCGGGCAGCGGTTCCAGCACTCAGACCACTACTATTACGGTAACCGGTTCGTCAGCGACTGTTCCGGTTGCGAGCTTTACCGCAACACCCACTTCCGGTACGGCACCACTCACCGTCCAGTTCACCGACGCCTCCACCAATTTACCCACTTCGTGGAACTGGAACTTCGGGGACGGTAATTCCAGCTCTTTAGAGAACCCGTCTCATTCTTACGCAACCGCGGGGACCTATACCGTCACCCTCACTGCCACAAATTCTGCGGGCAGCGGTTCCAGCACTCAGACCACTACTATTACGGTGACATCAGGAGCACCGGTCGCCAGTTTTACAAACGATGTCTCTTCAGGATCCGTACCGCTTACGGTTCAGTTCACGGATACTTCTACCGGCTCTCCCACTTCATGGGACTGGAGTTTCGGGGACGGGAATACAAATTCTACCGAGAGCCCGTCATACACCTACACAACCCCAGGAACATACAACGTATCTCTCACGGCCACTAATACGGAGGGCAGCAATACCAGCACTCAGTCCACTACTATTACGGTGACGTCAGGAGCACCGGTCGCCAGTTTTACAAACGCTGCCTCTACAGGACCCGCACCACTCACCGTCCAGTTCACCGACACCTCCACCAATTCACCCACTTCGTGGAACTGGAACTTCGGGGACGGCCAGTCAAGTTCTCTCCAAAATCCCCAGCATGTGTACACGACTACGGGAACCTACACTGTCACCCTTATTGCCACTAATGCGGAAGGTAGCAATGTTGCCACAAAGACCAATCTTATATCAGTGAATGCGGTACAGACACAGGCTGTGACACCGCTGGCACCCACCTACGCGGTCACCGCTGCAGCCACCACCGGGTCGTCGGTAGATACCTGGCTTGCACAGCAAAACGCTCTCGTCACGGCATCTCCTACGAAAAAGTCACCCGGGTATGACACCCTCTCTGCACTGCTCGGCTGCGGGGTGATTGCCGGTATTGCCCTGCGCAGCAAGCGTTGACCGGCCCTTTATTTTTTAAGCAGCCCTCCCCAGAAACGTTTTCGGGATTGTGCATTTAATCGTATCATCAATCCATTTCATTTTCAAAGAAACAACCCTGATGACCCGTGGAGAAGATTGCGTTTTATCCAAAGATGGTTGTTAAGATACCATTTTAACTCAGATATTGGGTACATAAAAAGCCATATCTGCAGACCGCACAAAGGAGAGAGAAAATTCGCATGGTCAGATGTTGCTAGTACCTCGCACCCTCTACCTGTAGAGAGACTGTAGGCGTTCATATATACCGTCCCGGGATACAAAAAGCCTCAACAAAGATATACGGTTAATCGTTGATATGATGAGTACACAAACAGGAGATACTAGATGAGCGACGACACCATGCTTGACCAGCAGCCGCTGGGTCCCGTTACCTTCGCAGAAAATCCTGAACCCCGGTGCCCCTGCCTCCTGCTGCTCGACACCTCCGGTTCCATGGCGGGAAAACCAATCGCCGAGCTCAACGCAGGTCTGAGATCCTTTTACGAGGAACTTCAGGGAGATTCACTCGCGGTAAAACGGGTTGAGGTAGCACTGGTCTCCTTTGGCCCGGTCAGGATCATTTCCGAGTTTAACACCGCAGATTTCTTCCTCGATCCCACGCTTGAAGCCGAAGGCGACACCCCCCTTGGCGAGGCGATAATTCAGGGGATCGATCTGGTGAGGAAACGCAAAGACGAGTATCGGGCAAACGGGATCTCCTTCTACCGACCCTGGATATTTTTAATCACCGATGGTTCCCCGACAGACGAGTGGCAGCGTGCTGCCGCGGCGGTCCGGGAAGGAGAGAGTTCGAAATCCTTTGCCTTCTTTGCTGTCGGCGTTCAGAATGCGGACATGTCTGTCCTCCGGCAGATCACCGTCAGGCAGCCGCTCAAGCTCCAGGGTCTCAGGTTCCGCGAATTCTTCCAGTGGCTCTCCAACTCAATGAAATCTGCATCCCGGAGTAATCCGGGAGACAGGATCCTGCTCTCTCCACCGTCAGGGTGGAGCGAGATATGACCTGGAAACATCTCTCTTTGTCGGTCACGGGAAAATCGCACAGTGACAGAAACGAGCCGGGTCAGGATTACAGCCGCACGGGTGTGCTCCGGTTCTCTGACCGGGATTTTTTTATCGGTCTTGCCGCAGACGGGGCGGGAAGCACAACCCACGGGGGCGTGGGCGCGGAGATTGCCTGCGAAACACTGTACCTCCAGATCCTTTCCGTGATCCGCGAGAGAGATAACATTTCGTCCGTCACGGACGATGACGTCAGAGATTGGATCTCTGCTTCCCGGGAGGCGATTGCCGCCCGGGCAGAGGGTAATGGCCGGCGGATAAAAGATTATGCCTGTACTCTGATCGGCGTTGTTGCCACCAGCGATCATGTGCTTTATTTTCAGATCGGCGATGGCTGTATCGTTACCGGGGATGGTGCCGGGTACCGCACCATCTTCTGGCCGGAGCAGGGCGAATACGCAAACACGACCTATTTTGTTTCCGACGACACGCTTCCGGAGCACATAAAGATCGAACACCAGAATACAGTGCCGGACGAGATCGCTCTCTTTACCGACGGCCTCCAGAACTTGGTGCTCTCATTTTCCACGCGGACCGTGCACGATGGATTTTTCCTGCCCCTGTTTACTGCGCTCAGGAAAAATCCCGATAACGGGTTTGCGGACCTCACCACCCATCTGACGGCGCTGCTCTCCCGGGACGACATAAATGCGCGAAGCGATGACGACAAGACCCTGATCCTCGCTGTGAATGTACCATCGAGCTGAAAAACCATGATTCTGGTGCCGCACCTCAACCTTTTCGACAGCAGGGGTAACCTTGTTAGTCTCGGAAAAAAAGTGGGAAGCGGCGGCGAAGGGGATGTCTACGAGATTGCACCCCATCGCAGAGATGTGCTGGCCAAGATTTACCATAAGCCACTGAACGGGGAGCGGCAGGAAAAACTCCGGCTGATGGTAAACGGCTGCAACGACGATTTAAAGGAGTTTGCTGCATGGCCGCTTGGTCTGCTCCATGCCGGCAAAAATGGCCCGGTCTGCGGGTTTGTCATGCCGAGGATCTCCGATTGTGAACCGATTCACAAGGTATATGGCCCCTCGCACCGGAAAGAGTCCTTCCCGAACGCAGATTGGAAATTTCTGGTGAGAACCGCTAAGAACCTCGCTGCTGCATTCTATATCATCCACAAGTACGGGTACGTGATCGGGGACGTGAACGAGGGAAACATTCTCGTCACAAAAAAGGCATGCGTGCGGTTGATCGACTGCGACTCTTTCCAGGTGCAGACCCGTGACATGATCTACCACTGCGAAGTCGGGGTCGCCCAGTTCACACCGCCCGAACTCCAGAAGTCGAAGGATTTTAAGATGGTGCGCACGCAGAATCACGACAATTTCGGTCTTGCAATCCTGATCTTTTTGCTGCTCTTTATGGGCAGGCACCCATTCTCCGGGGTCTACAAGGGAAAAGATGACATGCCAATAGAACGGGCGATCGCAGAGTACCGGTTTGCGTTTGGCAGGAGTGCAGCCCTCAAGGCAATGGCACTACCTCCAAACTCTGTCGGCCTATCCATCGTGCCCAGTGAGATCTCCAGTCTCTTTGAGCTGGCATTTACTGAATCGGGGCTCCAGTCTGGGGGGCGCCCGAGCGCAAACGACTGGTGGAATGTGCTCGACGCACTGGAAAAACGGCTTAAAAAATGCCCCACGGAATCCATGCACACCCATTATACCGGACTTGCCATCTGCCCATGGTGCAACCTTGAAAACAATTCTGGCATCCTCCTGTTTTTGAGCTCGGATACCATCTCCAGGATCGACGTTATCGCAGAATGGCAGAAAGTGCTGGCGATAAAGGCACCGGGGCCCATCCCAGAGATAAAACCACGGAATTACCGGTGCCTGCCAGCGCCACTTTCCCCGGAGACCGCACGGGCGCTCATATTCAGGAAGATACGGCAGGCTGTTGCAGCCCTGCTTCTGATCATAAGTGCCGTTCTTGTGATGTGGGTGTGGTCAGCGGGACCCGGAATATATAAGACCAGCGACCTTGCATGTCTTGTCCCCGCTGCGATTGCAGGTCTTATCCTGATGTATCCCGGACGGGACACGGCAGAGAAGAAACACCGGAAAAAAGAGTTCGAGGACGCCCGGTACAGCTGGCGACTCTGGGAGAAAAAATGGAAGGCCGAGGCCGGCAATGCGGAGTTTGCCGCTCAGCTTGGGGCGCTCACGGTTCTCAAAGGGAAGTATGAAGCAATCGAGCAGGAATACAAAAATGCGCTTGTCACTCTCCAGCATACATCACGGGAACACCAGCAGAAGAAATTCCTCGAGAATTGTTTTATCGATGCCTGCACCTCCCCCGGTTTAAGCGAGAACCGTAAGGCCGCGCTTAGGTCATTTGGCATAGAGACCGCGGCAGATATTGTGCCTTACAAGATCATGAGCATCCCGGGCTTTGATTCCGCACTGACCAATGAGCTGATGAACTGGCGAAAGCAGCAGGAAAGCAGGTTTGTCTTTGAAGAGGAAAAACGCGTCTCTGCTTCTGATATCCAGGGTCTGATCCACACCTTCCAGCCAAAGATCCGGCCGGTTGAGCGCGAGATTTTAATCGGTATCGAAAAACTTCACTCAATCCAGCAGCAGATCTTCAAGAACCGTGCCAAGTTTCAACCCATTGTTGAAAAGAGCGCGCGTGATCTCGCCCAGGCCCATGCAAATCTCTCGGTCTTTGCGCTGACCGGGAAATTCTTCTGAATTGCCGCACAAACGGTAGAAACAAAAACGCCGGGCAAATCACACCATGCCCGGATGGTTATTACAGGCCGGACCATAACAACGGTCATCCTTGGCCACCAGTATCCAGCTATTGAGATACTGATAAAATACCGTTAATACAATAAGTACGAACCATGAAGTATACACCACGGCACATAAAAAAATTTCTCGATGAAGGAAAGATTGATCCCGAACTCTGGCAGATCCACTTCCCTCACCTTCTTCCTTCCCATGTTCCTGATTGCGGGGAATGCGAGGACAAAAAAAGTGATCTCTGTCAGGGCGGGAAAAATCCGGTAGACTGCTTCCTTGGCATCCATGCCGATGAAGAAGCAGCAAAACTAGCTGGCACTGACCGTAAAGTCCTCAGGAAAAAATCCAAGAAATTCTTTCCTGACTCCAAGGGAAAGAAGGTGAAAGTCCCGGCGGGGGCAAATATTACCTTTGACCAGTCAAAGATGTAACCGGATATTCCGCAATATCCCTCCAGAGTACTTTTTTCTCACGGTCCGTTATTGCAGATAAAATATCTGTTAAATACGGTTTCTTTTGCCGCAAACGATGTGTCTGATGTAGGAATGCGTGTTTTTCTCCAGCCGTATTTTTTATGCACCCATGAATAACCGGACCCGCAGGCACGGTACTGCATCTGGTGAGTGCCAATACGCCGATTTTGCTATAATATTGGTGTAAATTAAAAAAAAACAGTGTATTAAGGCCAGATAGATATCAATATGTTTAAATAAAATAACGCAATATTATCACTTATATTACCCAAAGGAGGTGAAAGAATGTTTGACTGAACCAGATTTCTGAATCTGCTAATTGCGATCCTCCAGACCGTTGTGCAGCATCTGCCGTACGCATAAGCGACGGGTTACCCCATACTCCGGAAAAATTACCTGTTTTTCTTTCAGACAGGCACCTCATAAATGCGTGATGAAAAAAAGTTTTGGGGATGTATAAGCGTTTTTTCCTGTTTTTCTGTAGATGTCCTGAGGATCCGGGCCTGATTATTCATTGAATTTCTTATAGAGACGGTTCGCCACGAACTGGAAGATCAAAATAAAGATCAGCAGCGCCAGTATATCCAGCAGCGGCGAAAAGAGCGACGTGCCGGTATATGCATACGTAATCATATCGTTTCCATACGTCAGCGGGGAAAAAAGCGCGATATCCTGACCGATCTGCGGTATTTCCGATATCGGGATAAAAACACCGGAGATAAAGATGAGCGGCAGCCGGACCGTGTTGAGCATCGACATCACTTCCCCGACGTTCTCGGTGGGGTACGCGGCAAACAGGGTTCCGAGTGTCGCAAAGCAGAACGCGGTCAGCGCCATTGCAATCACGAGGACCGGTGCATGTTCAATCGGCGTGGCAAACAGGATGATCCCAGCTATGAGCGGGAAACATGCAATACCGAGACTATAGAGAAAACCGCTGAGACTCTCACCGAAAACCAGTGAATGAAGCGAAATTGGTGCCGAGAGCAGCCGGTCGAACGTCTTTACCCGCCGCTCGATGGGGATCGAGACCGGCTCGATCGAGGAGGCCGAGAAGAGCAGCGTGATCGCGATGAGGCCCGGGATCAGGGTACCGGGTGGGGCGTTCTTCCCGATAGCAAACGCGAGGAACATAAAGAACGGGAAGAGAATTCCCATCACGATGATGTTTGGCTTGATATAGTAGGTGATCATGTCCTTGCGCGAGATTGCCCACGCGGCAGAGAGCTCCCGGGTGATCCGCGTGAACCATTGTTCCGGCCCACCGGTTTTGTCGTCAGTCGATTGCATGGACCATCCCCCCTGTCCTCTGCAGGCCGGTCAACTTTATGAATACATCCTCAAGGCTTGGTCCGAGGGTGGAGATGCTGATCACCCGGAGATTTCCTGATCGGGCATACTCCATCACCGATTCGATGACGGTTGCAGGATCTTCCGTATAGAGCCGGAACTTATCCCCTTCCTTTAGGGCATCATTGACCATCGGAAGGCGGCTAACGTCGGCAAGTTGATCAGCAGATGAATGATCAAAAGAGACGACCGACTGCACGCTCTGGATCGTTTTCTTGAGCCGTTCCGGTGCGTCTATTGCGGCGACAGTTCCCCTGTTGATGATCGCCACCCGGTCGCACATCAGGTTTGCCTCCTCGATATTATGGGTTGTCAAAAATACGGTGACCCCCTCATGGATAAGACCCGTTATCACATCGCGGATGATGAGGTTGCTCTGGACGTCAAGGCCGGAGGTCGGTTCGTCAAGGAAAAGGAGGAGCGGGCTGTTGACAAGCCCCATGGCGATGGTCAGCCGCCGTTTCATGCCTTTGGAAAAACCATGCACCTTGTCGTCGCGCCGCTCGTACAGATCAAAGGTGGTGAGCAGTTCTGTTGCTTTTTTCTCCCGTATGTCCCGGCGTACATGATAGAGCTCTGCGGAAAAGATCATGTTCTGCCACGCGGTCAGGTCGTCGTAGACGTTTGAGGTCTCGGAAACGATCCCCATGGATTGCCGCGCCGCAATCGTGTCGCGCCCGATATCGTGGCCGAAGATGGTCGCCGTGCCCGTGGTAGGGTAAGAAATGCCCGTCAGGATCCTGATAGTGGTGGTCTTGCCCGCACCGTTGGGGCCCAGAAAACCGAAGGTTTCTCCCACATCTACCGAGAA
Source organism: Methanoregulaceae archaeon (assembly GCA_019695435.1). GTDB lineage: Archaea > Halobacteriota > Methanomicrobia > Methanomicrobiales > Methanospirillaceae > Methanoregula. The sequence goes on from JACTVF010000089.1 coordinate 7,876, forward strand.
GTTCACATCATTTAACGCGGTCAGGGTGCCGAACCTCTTGGTCAGGTGCGAAACCTCTATTGCGTGCATATGATCCCGGATATGAGCAGGCAGTAATTTAAAGCTCGTCTTATGGGCCCTGCTGGGAATATCCGGGACATCTCCCACCAGTTCATAGCGAGTCCTGCGATATGCTGTTTATGAGAGTTGATCTTCTCAAATAACAATAAAACGCATATGTTTATCCCGCACAGCGTAGAACGTCATCTTACCGAAAAATTTACCCGGGGGAATAATATACCGGTAAAGGCTGCGATTTTTATTCTCATCCAGTCTACCCGCTGCATTTCCCTTATCTGTGCCCCGGTAAACGGCGACCTATACGATCTCGGATCTTTCGGGAGGTGTCCCGCTCGTCCGTGGCCACCAGTTCACTGTCGATATCACGGGAAAACCAAACACTGCATATTATGTCTGGCTGACCGGTACCTGGCGGCTGTTAGGTGAAGCATATAATCAGCCACGAGTGATTGTTGCCAACCAGTGGAATGTTCAGCAGGATCCGGATTACGGACCGTATACTATCGGCTCGTACCAGTACTATAACGGGGGCGGGCGTACGATCCTTGATGATGTGGCACCGTCATCGTTACTTCTGTCCAAGACCAGTTATTACGCGCTGGTCACGACCGATGCGTCAGGACAGGCG
>JACTVF010000090.1 GCA_019695435.1 Methanoregulaceae archaeon
GTCATGTCGGTGACATTCGTATTTGGTTGAACAATAAATGATGACGCCTCGTATTCTCCCGGGGTGATATTCTGGGAGAGGGACAATCCGGCCGGAGGGAGGTTTATATTACTATTCGGAAGGAAACGGGTGGCATTCGGTGATGGGATCGGGTACAGGGTAGTGGTCGCGGGTGTACCATTGATGTAATTCGTCTGGTTACTCCATGATGTTCCCCCTGCATTTATGGTTGATTCGTTGACTGTGAAAACCCGCGGGGTACCGTATTGGTGCGCGGGGTTCCGGAGTGTGAACATACCGCCATCACCAAACGACCAGTTCCGCAGAGTGCCTCCGACCATCGTTGAGGCATCCTTAAACGTAACGGTAAGGAGTGCAAGTCCGGACGTGGGTAAACCGAAGAACCCGGCGGCAGGTACCCCGGACCCCCCGGGGGTGACTGCAGGTTCCCAGGTCGGCTTTCCTGATAACGAGACTCCGGGCGCCGCACTGACCGGGCTCATGATGAGGCCGATCACTGACACTATTATCGTGATGATGGCGACTGCCCGGTAACTGGTCTCAGGGAGGTTCATCCTTGTATCCTTCAGTATTGACAGGTATCTGGTGCGGGCTGGGGTGTGCACGTATCCGTGTCGCTTGAATCTTAACGCATCATCACTATTCTGTCTTTCCCTTCACTGATTCCGGTACCACGCAACCGTCTCCTCCAGTCCCGATGTCACAGAATAAGTTGGTTCATATCCAAATGCGGCCTGTGCCCGGGCAATATCCGCAACAGAATCTCGTACATCCCCGGCTGAGGGAGGCCCGAACGTGACCGGAACCGTAATGCCCGTGATCTCCATGATCGTATCCGCCAGCTCAAGCAGGTTGATCCGCCGGCCGCAGGCGACATTAAAAACTCCGGTTTTTCCGGATCCCATTGCCCGGATATTTGCCTGGACAACATCCTTCACATAGACAAAATCCCGGAAGGGTGCTGGTGATGAACTTTGAGATAACCCCCGAGTAAGGGGAAGATGGGTCCTGTCGTGGCCCGAAGACATTGAAGTAGCGCAGGGAAATGCACCGGACGCCGTACAACCGGGAGAATACCGAACAATAATATTCCCCGGACAGTTTTGATACCGCGTACGGGGAGAGCGTTTCGGGGATCATATCTTCCCGCTTGGGCAGTCCGGGACGGTCGCCATAGACAGCCGCAGATGAGGCAAATACAACGTTTTTCACACCGCATTCGCGTGCTGCAGCAAGGACCTTAAAGGTCCCGGACAGGTTGACCTCGTGGGTTTCGAGGGGATTTGCGATGGACCGCGGCACCGAGGCAATCGCCGCTTCGTGAAAGATCCCGTCGGCGCCTTCGAACGTTTTATTGAGCAGCGGAAAGTCCGTGACACTTCCATTCGCACAAGAAACCTTGTCCTTTTCAAGAAACGGCGCGATATTCTCCATCTTCCCGGAGAACAGGTTGTCAAGGATCACTACTTCGTGCTTCTGCGCTGCGAGTTCTTCAACGATGTGAGAACCAATAAACCCGGCTCCACCGGTGACGATATATTTCATAACATCGGCCGTATCGGGAGGTGATTTCCCGATCTGATTCTTACAGGAATTTGAGTTCTTTTTTATAAATAGCCGTTTATCGACTCTGGTGAAATCCTCAAAACATCTCTCAACCTTGATGGGGCTTCGGCACGAGTTACCTTTCGCCTCCGCACGCATGAGGTATCCTCATGGGGCGATGACCCCGGGAAGGTACTTCCCCATCATCGGATTGCGCAGGGGCGGTTTTTGGGGGACTGGCACGATCCCCTCCGTTCCTCTGTAATTTGAGATGGGAAAAAAACAGGGATTGACCTGCTCTTTTCATATGCGGGACATTGTGGTGACGGGTGAAGTTGGATTGAGAGTTATCGATTTCACCATGGCTAGTGACTCATCGTTGCTGACTCCGACATAGGTGAATATGTATACATTCCCGTTCACTATGGTATAAAATTGAACACCGGTTGCTATGGGTTTACTGTATCCATACTTCTCTAATACATAGTCTATCCTATACGCCTTGTTCCCGGAAATTTGCATCTGGTAGGAAGCACCGGTCTCATCCCATGCCAAATTTTCCTGAGTATATGTATTCTGGAGTGCGACAACAGCCTTGTTGAAATAGTCCTCTAGGTTTCCTGAATATCCGGGATCGGTATCTATACTTAGTGTATAGTTGCTCGTTCCAGGGGCGTAAAAATTCACGATATTCAGAGTATTCCTACCATAATCCCTTACGCCCCATGTGCCGGGCTCATTATATGACCATTCCGAGGGGTAGGAGAGTGAAATTCCATAAGGATTGTTTGTATATGATGATAACGTCGATGCGGATGGTTGAGGGGTTACGGCCGTCACTAAAACTATAGGTGTCGTTGTGGCAGGCGTCGTTGCGATATTCGCCCCGGCAGATGGTGCGACAGTCTGCGCCGGGTTACTGGTACTGGACTTCGTGCCCGATATACATCCAGTGGAAACAACTACGCAGATGACGATTAAGATTAAACAGGGCAGGATCAGGATTTTCCGTTTCATAACTTTCGTTGATAATCAATACTTAATAATAATGTAGGATTCGTTGTCTCCGTAGAACTCATATGTAGTTACTATGAAAATGGAAATTCCACAGACGTACGTTTTCATCATGTATTGTCGCACCGACAGGCGCATGTTCGTTCCTATGAAAATCAACTAAGTTGAGCGAATAATTCATCCTCAACCCAATCGAAACAATTTCTGGATTGAGATTCTGTAATACTATCAGTCTATGCCGCTCACAAAATAGTGTCGGATTATCCGACTTTCAAAGTTCCGGAGTGATCCAGATCGGTTCATATCTGTTTCTCCAGAGCCAATAGTTTAATTTATAAAAATATTTATATAGACACAACACTGAATTCTTCCGTTACCTGAATTATCTGAAAATCAAGGGAGGATGTGAGGGAAATGTTAACGGAAAAAAGTACTGGCGGGAGTGCATTCTCTCTCCGGTATTTCATGATAACCAAATCAGAACCGCCGTATGATCTCATCAGAAACTGTTTGCATCGTATCGGCAACCTCCCATCGGATCGTCATATTACTTCATTAAGGCAAGTTCGGACTGCGACTGCATTTGCCGTGTACGGGATGGCAACGGCAGCGTGCTGTTCTATGAAATAGTAAATCACCTGAAGATGGGGATCTCTGATAATGACATCAGGGAAGCAATCACCCGGCCGTCCAATGCAGCCTCGCTCCCGGGCTATTATTATCTCACACCGGAGATTGAGAGGAAGATCGGGACATCGCCTATATCCAAAAACCGGTAGTGCGGGAAATCCCTGAGGGTATTGAAATCCGGTGTAAGAATAGGATATATGGTCAATCCAGAGTTCAGGGAGAACCGCGTTTTTGGCCGGTATCCGTTTCTTGACGTATAATTATACAAGAGAGCGTATCCCCCTTCTCCATTACTGGTACTCTCTGCCCGCCGGGGGTGATCTCATCTCCCGGCATCAAAAATACGCCCGATTCGGGCTCCGTTTCTTTTTCAGGGATCCCGGTGAACACGATAATCAGGGCCATCTGTCCGCCGAAAGAAAAAATCCCTCAATTATTGGCAGGATTGGAAAAATACGTTTTATACGCGACAAAATAATTCCCCTTTAGCGGTGTTCCGGAGGGCGCGTTTTCCGGGCATATTACCCGGGGGAAGGCAGGAAATCCTGCCACCGGATGCAGATAGGGTTGTCTTTTTTGATCAGGGAATAAACCAGGAACCGGGAATGCCGGGAGGTCGCCGGATTAAAGGATAAACATCCGGGGAGACTAAAAAAGGAAGGAACAGTATTGGTCCCTGATAAAACCGGACATTCGTGCCCGGTTTTGTCGAAATCGCCCTATATAATATTTACTTTACCGGTTTTTCGTTTGTTCAGTCACGCAGATATATCCCGGCTGCTTACCGGCATGTGCCACACGGCCCGGCCTACGACGGGTGCTGCGGGCGAAAAACGTTCCTGTCGGTCTGGTTAAGCGGATAGCGGACGCTCCGTACCCAGACACCGTTTGCCGGACAGGGCCGGTGGCAGGAGAGAGAAATGAAAGATGATGCAACAAAAACAACCGGCCGGGATGGTAACGCATGCACACCGCAGTCCTACAGGCTGATCTGTATTCACAATCCCGGGAAAGAGACCGGCCGGCGGATCAAGAAGACGTCCGCTCTGGCCGTGATACCAGGAGGAGGACCAAAGGCAGGGGGAGTCATGCCCGGCCCGGAACCGCCGGTGAGTGACGGGAAAGCCGCACCGGCTGTACCCCAAAGACCGGATAACAACCCTTCGGGCACACAGTCAGGATCCGGGGATCTCAGCACGATCGTTCCCGGAAAATCCGGCGATCGCAAGTCCGGTATCTCCGGAGGGCCCGGGGATCCCCGGGCGGAAATTCCGGTTGAGACCGGAAGCACCCTGCCGCTGGTACCGGCAGGGGACGAACACGGCAGCACAGGTCAAAGGTCATCCGGCATCCCCGGAGGCGGGTCGTCATGACACGGGGACACCCTCCTTCTGTGGCGATCAACGAGGCTGAACTGATGGCAAAAACCCGTGGGCTGATGGTATTTGCCCTTGAGCCGGAAGGCGTACTCCCTTTCCATTTCGTCATCTGCGACCGGGACTGCATCAGCGTTGTCCGGGTCCGGAGACTGAAGTACCCGGGCTATGAAGTTGCCGGGATCGGATTCTCGTGCAGGAACGACATCGCGGCGCTCCGGGCAATTCCCGTGACGCAGGAGATCTTCCGGGAACTCTGGGTGAGGGGGCCGGACCGGTGCTGGTACCGGTATCTCGTGCTGCCGGGGACCATTGAGATCCTTGAAGAGAGGGACGAACCGGATGAAACAACCGGCCGGAAGGTGGCGTTCCCTGTGCCGATTGATTGAAAAGGAGAAATCCCGGTCCCGATCACGCCGCTTTCGAGATCCCGATCGTCATCGCGACCCCTTCGACATCCCAGTCCTTGATGAGCTGGTGCGAAGATGCAGCCGGTTCAGTTGCATTATGCAGCGAAAGTGCCTTTGCCCGTACCTCTTCTGCAATCCCGGGTTTCCAGCTCCCGCCGACAAGATCGCAGATCCTTTTATCCGCAACCGCTACATCGGCCGTGATGAAGTCCTCGACCGCGAGATCGAGCTGCCGGCGCATCTCCTGGATCCGGCGGATCACTTCCCGGGCGTAGCCTTCCGCCTCAAGGTCGGGCGTGAGTGCCACGTCCACGTACACGGTCGCATCCTGCATGGGTGCGGAGAAGATATCGGCCGGGAGTTTTTCCGTGAAGGTCACATGCTCTGCACCGATCTCGAACTTTGCATTGCCGTTTGTGAGGGTACAGGTCTGCCCGGCACCGGTGGCGGCCTTGATCGCATTGCCATCGGCGGCTTCGATGAGTCCCTTGACCCTGAAAGAATCTTTGCCAAACCCTTTCCCGAGCGCCTTCATGACCGGCTCCGCGTGCCAGCCGATCCGGTCCCACCGGCCCATCACGACCGTGACCCTGCGGGCGTTTGCCCGGTCCTTGCAGATCGCATTGAGCCGTGCCACTGCAGCCTTTACTTCTTCCTTGGCAGTCACGATCACGACCTCCTCCACCGGCCAGCGGAGTTTCCGTTTCCCGGCCTGCCGGGCGTTCTGCACCGCGTCGTCAAACGAGCGCACGAATTCCATCGCGTGTTCCAGTTCCGTGTTTACGAGCGGATCATCGCAGGCTTCCCAGTCGAGCATGTGCACGCTTGCCGGGTCGTTCCTGCACCGGAGGTTGCCGTAGATCTCCTCGGTGATGTGCGGGCAGAAGGGGGCCATAAGGCCGATGAGCCGGCGCATCACGTAGTAGATCGTCTCGTAGGCGAACCGCTTCTGTTCGGACTCTCCTTCCAGCCACATCCGGGGCCGGACGAGCTGGACGTACCAGCGCGAGAGGTCTTCGAGGATGAAGGTGATCAGTTCCCGGGTCGCCCGGTGGAGCTGGCACTCCTTTGTCGCCGCATCCACGATACCTGCGACCGTGTTCACCCGGGAGATGATCCAGCGGTCCTCGTCGGGAAGTTCGTGGAGGTGCGAGGCGATATATGCCTTATCCCAGACCTTATCCTTTGCCTGCGGCTCGAAGTGATCGAGGATCATGTACGGCAGCGGGAACCGGTATACGTTCCAGAGGATGTTTGTCGCACGGTTGACGGTCGCGACCCCGTCCCAGTTGAACTTCAGGTCGTCCCAGGGGGCCGAGGAGGAGAGCACGTAGAACCGGAGCACGTCCACGCCGACTTTTGCGATCACTTCCTCAGGTGTCACCACGTTCCCGAGGCTCTTTGACATCTTCTTTCCCTCGGCGTCGAGCGCAAAACCGTGCATGCAGACGCTCTTGTACGGCGCTTTCCCGAACGCGATGGTGCTTGCACCCAGCTGCGAGTAGAACCAGCCCCGGGTCTGATCCTGGCCTTCGGTGATGAAGTCCGCCGGCCAGAGTTTCTCGAAGTCCGCCATCTGTGCCGGGAATCCAAGCGTCGCCCACGAGGCGACCGCGGAATCGAACCATACATCGAAGATATCCCCGACCCGGTGCATCGTGCCGCCGCATGTGCACGGGATTGTCACCGAATCCACGAACGGGCGGTGCGGATCGGGCACAGCCTTCCCGCTCGCCTTTTCCAGTTCCGCGATGGTGCCGATGACACGGTATGTGTCGCATTTTTTGCAGACCCAGACCGGGATCGGGATGCCCCAGTACCGCTGCCGGGAGATACACCAGTCCCGGGCCTCCTTGATCCAGTCGTAGAACCGGGCGCTTCCCGCCCACTCGGGGTACCACGTCACCTTTTCAACCTCGGCAAGCATGAGGTCCCGGATCTCCGAGGCCTTCAGGAACCACTGCGAGGTCGCCCGGAAGATGATCGGCGTCTTGCAGCGCCAGCAGTGGCCGTACCGGTGGACAATCTTCTCGGTAGCAAGCAGGTGGCCGCCCAGTGCATCGAGCACCTCCTGGTTTGCGTCCCGGACAAATTTCCCGGCAAATATTCCTGCTTCGGGCCGGAACTTCCCGGCGCCGTCAACCGGGCAGACGATAGCAAGTTTTTCTTTTGTCCCGAGCACGTAATCGTCCCAGCCGTGGCCCGGCGCGATATGCACCATGCCGGTGTTTTCCATCGCGACAAAATCCGCGGTCACGACCCGGTGTGCAATCTCGCGCTGGAGCGGGACCTGTTCCGCGAGCGGGGAATCATACTCCCAGCCGACCAGCTCTGCGCCCTTCTTTGTCTCCAGCGCCTCGAACTTCTGGTACCTCCCTTTCTTGAGCACAGATTTTATGAGCGGTTCTGCCATCCAGAGGTATTCCTCGCGGCCGTTTTTCTCTGCACGGACCCTTGCGTAGACGAAATCCTTTGCCACCGCGACCGCGACGTTCGCCGGCAGCGTCCAGGGTGTCGTCGTCCAGATAACCAGGTACTCGTTCTCTCTTCCCTTGATCGGGAACCTGACAAAGACCGAGGGGTCGGTCTCGTCCCAGTATTCAACCTCGGCATCCGCGATCGCCGTCTCGCACCGGGGGCACCAGTTCACGACCCGGTACCCGCGTTCCAGCATCCCTTTTTCCTGTGCCCGGGCAAGCGTCCACCATGCCGCTTCAACATACCCGGGCGTGATCGTCTGGTAGGCATTTTTGAAATCCAGCCAGATCCCCAGGCTCTCGAACTGGGCATCCATCAGTTTCTTGTTCCTGATGGCAAACTCGCGGCACTTCTCGATGAAGTGCCCTATCCCGAACGTCTCGATGTCTTTTTTTGAGGAGAACCCGAGCACCTGCTCGACCTTGACTTCGATGGGAAGGCCGTGCATATCGTATCCCGCACGGTCGATGACGTTCCTCCCGTTCATCCGGTGGTACCGGAGGATCGAGTCCTTGATGATCTTGTTCCACGCGGTGCCCAGGTGAATCTGCCCCGTGGTATAGGGCGGGCCGTCAACAAAAAAGAACGCCCTGCCGGCACTCCGGTGCTGTTTTACTGCCCTGTAGGTCTCATGGGTGCGCCAGTATTCCTGCACCTCGCGCTCGATCTCCTTTGCATTGAAGTTCGCGGTGACTTCCTTCACAAAATTCCTCTCTTACGATGGCGGGATGCCCTAACGTATCGATGAATGTTGGCGCTTTATGACAAAGTAGTTTTTCCCGGCAATCTGTCCGGTCCGTTTCGGGAATCCACCCTGCAGGCCGGCAAGTCTTCAGGAATTCCACAGGATGCAGTAACGGCGTTATGCATCGTGGGACCGGTACTGCCGCGGTGACAATGCACACGAATGGTGGGGGAAGAATGGAAAAGCTGCCCTACCAAGTTCCAGGGTCAATGGGTCCGGTACCGGGCTCGGAGGTCCGCGATGGGGAAGCAGATCAAACTCATGCCCCGGTGACCGGGTTACAAAAGAATAATCTCCACCGTCTGGCCGGTCTCAAGCCCCTCGCTTTCTGCCGGCACCCGTAAGAGGCCGTTGCTTTCTGCGAGCGTATTCAAGAGGCCGGACTTCCCGAAGAGCGGCACTGCGATCCCGTCCCTGAGAACCACCCGGATATAGTCTTCCCTTCCTTTGGTGGACGGCACATTGGTGGAAAGTTTTGCCGGGACGGTCACCAGCCCGCCGTCTGTCGTGCCGATCATGCCGTTGAGCAGGTGCCGGGCAATAACAACCAGCACCACAAACGTTGCGGCAGGGTGGCCGGGCAGGCCCAGGACCGGGACAGTACCGCACCGCCCGATGATCGTAGGTTTTCCCGGCGCAATCGCGATCCCGTGGATCAGCACCTCCCCCTGCCGTGCGATGACGGCTGCTGCCATGTCCCGGTCGTCTTTTGAGCTCCCTCCCGAGATCAGCACCGCGTCGCACTCCCTCACTGCACGGGCAAGCGCTGCCTCAAAGGCTGGCCGTTCGTCCCTGATGATCCCGTACGTGACCGGGATGCACCCGTGGTCGCGGGCGAACGCGGCGATCATGTAACTGTTGACGTCCCGCACCTGGCCGATCTGCGGGATTTCGGTCACCGGCACCAGTTCGTTTCCGGTGGACAAAATCCCGATCTTCGGCCGGCGGGTCACCGGTACTTCTGCGCACCCGGCCGCGGCGAGGACACCCATATCCTGCGCCGAGAGCCGGCGCCCCCGGGAGAGAACGACCCCGCCCTTTTTGAAATCCTCGTTATACCGGATCACGTTTTCATGGTGCGCCACCGGCTTTTTTACGAGGATGTCATCACCGAGCG
>JACTVF010000091.1 GCA_019695435.1 Methanoregulaceae archaeon
GGACGCAGCCGGGGACGCAGCCGGGGCCGCAGCCATCCAGATATGCCCTCCAAATACATTGGACCCCAAACACGCCGAGCATATGGCCAAACGGATGGAGGTCTGGCGCAGGGGCTATGCCGTCTATTGCGACGTGAACGGTGAGCTGTATGTCTATGGGGTGAAGAAATGAGCCCCGACCAGCTTCCTACTTCTCGCTCTATTGCGTCATATCCTGAATGTTTCGGGGAATTTGTAGACCTAGTAGATAGCTCAAACAATTGGAGGGGAGTCTGCGATCATTGTGAGGTCAAGGATGAATGCTTCCATCTTTCATTCATGGAGGACGTTCCTGATGATTCGTAGAATATGTAATTCTAGGAACGAAACGAGGCTTTTTGCCATGAAAAGGGGGGTCTAGATGCCAATAAATGAGGATGAAAAAAGAAATGCGAAAAATTCTGAGGAAGAGGACGGAGAACCGAACGGTCTAACTCTTCCTAAGATATTGACCTATGATGAGATCGATCGCTTCCTTTTAGCGACAGATGATATTGAAGATCTAATCGCTATTCGCATCATGCTCTTTGGCGGTCTAAGAGTAGCAGAAGCGGCAGCGGTAAAGGTAAAAGACATCGATCCTGAAAGTAGGTCTGTCTTTGTCGATCAGGGCAAAGGTTCAAAGGATCGATACGCTCCATTGGACATTGCTACTATTTCGCTATGCCTATGTTATAGCATATCAAGGAAACTAAAGCCAGACGACTTCCTTTTTGATCGCGACAAAAGGACATTGCAGAATCATGTAAGCCAGACCGGGGAACGATGTGGGCTTCATGTCTGGCCACATAAACTCAGGCATACCTGCGCGACATGGCAGCTTGACAAAGGGATCCCATTGGAAATAGTAAAGAACAATCTCGGGCATTCCAGTATAGAAGTGACTCAAATCTATTTGCATCTGAATATCAGGCAAAGATCGAGGACGTATTCAGAATGTACGAGGTTCGGAATATGAGTTTCAAGTTCATCCTATTCCTGGTCATGTTCTTCCTTATCTTCATGATCGGAGGCTACATAATCAACATGACGGACCTTCATGGATGGCAGCCACAATATCCAGGGGGAACGGGAGATGAACCGCCGTTGGAATATGGATGGCCGGTCTTGGTCGGCGTATCCATCTGCATCATGGATATAGGATTAATGTTATTGTCATATAATAAATTCTGGAGAAAGTCAAATGAAAGAGCTTGATGCGATCATGTCCGTCTGGAGGTCTGGATGGTATCTAATTAGTAAGATCGGTTCATTTATCATAGATAATCTAAGGAAAGTGATCCATTGAAATGGAAACTGATAATCATTCCAATGCTTTCTGTCATCGTCATCCTTGCGTTGATCGGAGATGTCGTTCTGTTCTCCGATCCGCCCATCGAATACTCAGAGTCTCAGATCCTATATCAATGGCCGAATGGGGACCAAAATGCCAGTGGTGCGTTCGTCACTGAATGGTTCAACGGACTGGGATGGGTATCGATATTCGGATGCGATGACTGCAACAATGTGACCGATGCGATGACGCATTATCAGGAGGCTGGACTATATGAGGTTCCGACGACTGCTTATCTTTACGGAAATAGCGGTGATCCCGCTGTTCTTATTGATAGTGATAGCGAACTGGCTTTACATTACCCTCACGACTGGAGTACATCGGGTACTGTCACGTATTCACAAGCATTGACATTGGCAAAAGAAGGGAAGGACTTCCTTGATCATCTTTCCCTGGCATCGAAATGGTCCGATGGACAGCACTTCATCAGTATGGCGAATCCGGGCGATGAGGCAGCCCTTCCATTGCTGTCAGCGGAATGGGAGATAGTCGGCATCAGGAGCGATGGCTATGCCAGCAACATCGACGGTCTGATCTCCGGCTCAGACCATCCGTTCGACCTGATGAACTTGGACCGGGAAATAAACACAGACCATCAGTATTCGATGGGCTATCTTATGAACATCACGAATAATATCACCCATTCAGATGGCATCCTGATCATCTACGGGCATCAATGGGCAAAGATAAACGATGTCCAGTTCCTTCAATGGCTGGCAAATGACAGCGACAGTTGGATGGCGACGCAGGGCGAGATGTCCAGCTATATCTACGGGCAGCATTCATTGAACCTGACCGGGAGCAATGGAACATATATAGTCAGCAAGCCCGATCCGACCAAGGATGGCTATTGGAACGTTCCGATAACCATTTGTATCCCTAATTGCAATGTAACCAATATAACTGTAAATGGGCGAGTTGTCTCGCCTCTTATCAATGATAGGGAGCTTGGTATGGGCTATTGTCAGAGGGATGGGGATCTCTATGTCACAGAGTTCTGGAATGGGACAAATGTTTTGGTGATAAAATGAACGTGCCACAGTTTTTGAAAGAAAAAAAGGAATCTACCTGGATAAGATTCAAACTTGATGATATGACTCCAGAAGCAAAACGGGAACTTCAAGAGTTCATCGTAAAGAATAAACCGGCCCGTAGGATCATGGATTACAAATCGTGGTTGTGGATATTCAAAGGGGAAAAAAATAGAGATGAGGTCGATCTGAAATGAAGAAGTACATCGTTGAGCTAGATATCCCGGAAAGGACTAGCTACGTTCAAATCAAATACTATCCGTGGAACAAAGAGAATACGATCGTTGTAGAGAACAAGGCAATGCTCGATGAGGACTTCCTAGACCGTTCCGAGTTCAAGGAAGTTATAAAGATCGATACGATGAACGAATGAGAACGAATCCCCGGAGGGAATGAAATGGAAGAGGAAGAGAACAAGGTCGAGCAGCTATCGCATTATCCGACCGGGCTGATCGTTGCCGCATCATTCTTTGTCGGCATCGTCTTCGGTTTGATAGCTGGCATAATTATCGGAATGATACTGGCTTGAAAAGTGCATAAAACTCCTACACTTTTGTGCATAAAAACCGAAGGAAAGGAGGTCTAACATCCATGTTCCAAAAAAAGTCCGAAGAATTGGAAAAAATAGCCGATGAAATATATGCGTTTACGATGGAATTGCATCATAACGGAATGAGCGAAGCGGAGATGTCTCCTTTGGTCAAGGAGAAGGTCCTTTCCTATCATCTCACCAAGAGAAAGATGCTCGCGCTCGTTCTCATTCTTAAGAAGAGGGCAGGGGACCTGACAGAATGAAGCTCAAGATCTACAAGAAGGATTGCGTCAAGGTCGAGAATGAGAAGCGCACATATTCCAATTATGAGTTCGATGATGGGATCCATTTCTCCGGGAACGCATCGGTCTATCATGACCGGGAAGGGAAGAAACCGGCCCAGATAGTGTTCTTCGAGGGGAGGATGGCCCCGTTGGGCGAACTGCAAAGCCCAGGCAGGGGAGGAACCATCGACAGGAACTGGCACAACATGGACGTCATAAAGGAGACTGGAGGGACCCCGGCAGTCTCGAGGGCATGGAAGCGTCATCTGGCCGAGATAATGGATGCGATCGGCAAATACATTCCTGCCATAATAGTCATAGCATTGGTATTGCTGGCCATTGCTTCCAATGGAGGTATCTGATGTTCGGAAAGGAAAAGCTCACCGATGAGGAAAGGAAAGCGGCCAAGGATAAGAAGAAGACTGAAAGGAAGGACACATCAAAGAGACATAGGATGGCAATGGGGACTGTATTCTTCGATGACCATACCTATCATTCGTTCAAGATCGACATAGAATTGAGCATGACCAAGGACATGACGATCGAAGAAGAGGGATTCGAGTACAATGTTCCCAGGATGCCGATGAAGCTCAAGGGATGGTGGCCGTTCAAGCATCGGACACTAAAGGAGTTCTTCATCAACGATTATCATTACTGCATCGATTGGGAGGAGGGAGTGGCTGAACCGATCAACATCAACTATGAAATCGAGGGCGATAGCCACTATATGCATCCGATGACCTATACAGCATTGTGCACGGAGAAGGGTCATAGCAAGATGATGAACAGCATCAAGAAGAAGAACAGCACGACCATCAACAAAAGCTGGCTCATCATCATCCTGGTGATCGTGGCCGCTGCCGCATTCGTGATATTGGCTATCACCGGAACGATAAAGCTATGAGGTGAAAAGATGGGAGACTCACGACGAACGGATGAATATAATCCAGCATCGGACTGTACCGATTTCATCAGCCAGGTCCATGATGACGAATCGCTTTATGCCCAGACCATAATCGAGACTCCGGAAGGGCTGGAATATCTCCAGTTCCTGGAGGACATCGGGAGGGAGGATGGGTTCAACATTGCCAGCGCACAAGATAAGGCGAGAAGGCTGGCAACCATGATGATCTCCACCCAATCGGGAATGGGCCGGTCCCAGAACGTCATCGGCCTGGTAGGGCATCCAGGACAGCAGCAGATCAACCAATACAGCCAGACCCCTCCAATCCCCATACAGGCCATCCAGCCATTGAACGGAGAACAGAAGAAGAAGCATTGGTGGTCCCGTGGCTGATCCGGCCATCTCCGAGATAGTGGAGGAATATAGGAGTGCAGACCGGGAGAGGGCAAAAGGATTCCCTCCGAAGGGAACCAAGTGCATTCTGCAGGCCAGGGATGGAACTCAGGCAGAGCTGACGTTCTATCAGCTCCAGACCATCCGGACCAAGACGGTTGGCGATCTGTTCATCAATCAGAAGTGTCCAGACTATTCCGAGGGCTATGTTGATTACATTGCCGGAGAGTTGCGTTATCGACGCAGCAAGGGTTACGATACTGTCATGCTGATAACTGGAGAGGTGAGGACCGGCAAATCCACACTGGCCCAGAAACTGGCATTGAAACTAAAGCCTGACCTGGGCATAGAGCAGACCGTGTTCAAGATCGAGGACCTAGACAATGCCATAAAGAACTCCCATGACGGAGATGTCATCGTTCTGGATGAATGTATCGACCTTCACTCAAAGGAGTGGTGGGACTCCTTCCAAATCAAACTAATAAAGAAATTAGAGATCATGGGCATTCTTCATCTAACCCTTATCCTGGTATTGCCTCACCGCCTCACATTGAACAAGGACCTGCGGGATGAGCGCGTCAAGTATTGGATCGATGTCAAGTCAGAACGCGGTTCCCTTCGTAGGGGATTCGCTACCGTGCGGGAATGTGTCCCTAATGAATGGTATAAGGATCCATTCTGGGACACGTTGGCCACGTTCCATTTCACCGAGCTGAACGGAGAATACTGGGATGTTTATTCAAAGAAGAAATTAGCATTCGTCCGGGAAATGAACGATAGTGACTATCTCACTAAAGGAAAAAAGAATGACTCCCGCAACCGGGTATGGAAGAAACTCCATGCAGAAGGTAAGACACATCAAGAGATAGCGGACCTTTTCGACGTCGGACGATCCACAGTGACCGAAGGATTGGCCCAATAATTTTTTTGAAACTAATATTAACAATTGTTATTGTATATATAGTCAGAAACGAATCTGTTCAATTAAATACATAAAGGCTGTACCGACAAATGACCACGACATTTGATTTTAAACTCTAATGTTCGATTCTCTTATTACCCCTGGTCCTCTCGGGGACTTCTTTAGACTGTAAAAAAATAAGATATTATTATTCACGATTACAAATATTTATAAACCCATCAACGCTATATCGTTTCATTCTCTCCGGTCCGGGGAGATCTAGAGTTAGAGGTATTGAAATGGGAATGATGCAAAACGTAGAGACTCAGGCTGTCGAGGTCTTGATGATCATCATATCGATCATCGTCATCGCGGTCCTGGCCCTCATACTCCCGACGCTTATCTCAGCGGCAGGATATACTGGGTCGGCGGCAACGATCGTGGCCTTGATCCCGATGTTCATACCGATTGGTGTGATATTGGCGGTCGTGGGAAAGATGTTCGGGTTCTTGACCTGGGGGGGTATCTAGATGGCTGAAAGCAAGTATGCAGCGATGCTGGTGTCGTTCATATGCGGTATCATACTGCTAGTTCTGGGATTGGCGATGTCCAACCCTATGAATTCGACGATCACAAATATCACCACAGGAACGAATGCCACAGCGAACGGCTCGGCAGCCACAGCAATGTGGCAAATCGTGCCATTAATTTTCGCGGTGGTCCTGTTGCTGATCCCGATCGGCATGGCGTTCTCCGCGTGGAGACAGGGCAGACAGTAATGATAATCTAGGCCCTAAACCTTTTTCATCCTTTTTCCAATCATAAAAACTAATTATGCATCGCGGTGTTATCATCTCAATGGAAGAATCAACTTGGCATAAAGAGGTTTATTTATTTCATCCATCAGATGATCGTAATATGAAAATAATGAAACTAATCATTCTTAGTGCATTAATGGGAACCTGTATTCTCATCGGTATTGTTATTGAACAATTATTCATATTCCTACCAATGGGGCATTTTCTATGAACAGGTTAAAGAGATATTTCTTGATCTTCACGGTTTTTGGATTAGCAATATTGGCATTTAGTGTCATTGCCCACAATGCCAGCGCAGCGACCTATGTATTCACCGGAACGACATCAGCCGATGGCAATACCGCTTCAAATTGGAATCAAGTTGGTTCATGGACTACACATAATGTACCGACAACTGGGGATAACGTTATCTTCAATTCGACATCTGGATCTAAAGCTTGTACTTGGGATGTACCGGCTGTTTCATTAGGTTTTTTCCAGATGAATACAGGATATTCAGGAACGATAACCCAATCTACAGTTTCATTAGTTGTTTCATCCTTTAATCAGATCGCTGGAACATTCAGTGCACAGACTGCAACATATCATATAGTTTGCAGTGGAAATTTCATAATATCATCGAGTTTTCAGGCATTGAAAGGACTTATCTATCTTCCTGGAACTGGATATATATCAACAATTAATGCTTTGATGTTTCTTTGGATCAATGGGACATATACTGATAATTCATCGATCCAGGTAAACACCGCTAGCAATTCAGCATTCGTTTTAGCAGGTTCATTGTCATTTGCAGGATTGAATCCTCAACTTATCTTATCACCGGGAATATCCACGATCAGTATCACTGGAACTTTGAATTGCCCCGGAGGGTATTATTATTATGGGGTAGAGTTTTATGAATCCACGACATCAGGATTGACAAATTCTTTGACGTTAACGGGCAATATCAATGCCAATGTCGCGATGTGCGCTGGAAATACAAAGTCCAGTACCATAAAATTACTTGGGAATGCCAAATTCAATTCATTATTGATATCGTCATATTCCGGTGCTTCTTATGTTATGACATTGGACCTGAATGGATACAATCTTATAACTGGCTCCTTGACATTGAACAATTATGCAGTCCTCAAAAATTCGGCATCCACGAACTCGTGGATCCATACCAATGCCTTTATCAATATGACTGGAAGTGATTTCTATACTACGAAGATCTATTATTCATTGATCAATTGGTCCCCCCATTTGATCAATGCCCCAACCACTTCCTGCTTGAACAATTCTCAGTATTACTATAAGCCATCCTATAATGAGACTGTTACATCGATTTCATTATTGAACAGCCCTGCTTGGGCATCGATCACCAATAATATAATAACTGGAACACCAACAAGAGCAGGGACTTATTTCTTCAATGAAACTGCTATCTCACAGAATGGGACCATTAAAGATACATATCAATGGGCTGTCGTTGTAAGCTCAACGGGGGGATCTGGAACGTCGTCACCTATTACATTGGATTCTAGCGTGTTCATACTTATAATCGAACTGGCCTTGATAAGCCTATTAACGTATGCTGGAATAAAGGACCATCGATTCATGGCACTGTCCGGGATAGCGTGGATCGCTATTTCCATTACATTGTTCCAGCCGTACAATAACAGCCTGGGATTGCTCGGTGCGTTCACTGGGATCATATTGGGATTTTGGGGGTTGTACTGGATTGTTATTCCTTGACCTGCTGGCGTTGCCCGGTGGTTCGGCGGCCATTACATTGCTGATACTCTTTGAGCCATTCGCATCGGACAGGTATTTCCGGTTGGTGTTATCATTGTTCTGGATGTTCTCCGGTGTGATGGCGATGCCATATTATGCGCCGGTCGCGTTTGTATGCATCATGATAGCGGTAGGATGCCTGGGGAGCTGGGTGAGGCACAATCAATTGGAATGGAGATCTAAACATGAGGTCAAATAGGTTTGTCGCGATCATGGTAGTGGTCGGGATGATGATGGGCTCCATCCCGGTCCTAGTGTCCGATGTCCAAGCGGCTGGCCCGATCTATCCAACAATAACAGTAGGTAGTAACCCCTATGGTATTTGCTACAATCCAGCCAATGGCTACGTCTATGTCACCAATGGTGCTGCTAGCACGGTATCGGTCATCAATGGGGCCACAAATACCGTTGTAGGTTCCCCGATAGCGGTATAGGTTCCCCGATATCGATAGGTAGTAACCCCTGGGGTATTTGCTACAATCCAGCCAATGGCTACGTCTATGTCACCAATGAAGGTGCTGCTAGCACGGTATCGGTCATCAATGGGGCCACAAATACCGTTGTAGGTTCCCCGATAGCGGTAGGGAGTTATCCCGTAGGTATTTGCTACAATCCAGCCAATGGCTACGTCTATGTCACCAATGGTGCTGCTAGCACGGTATCGGTCATCAATGGGGCCACAAATACCGTTGTTACAACAATAACAGTAGGTAGTAACCCCTATGGTATTTGCTACAATCCAGCCAATGGCTACGTCTATGTCACCAATGCTGGTGCTAGCACGGTATCGGTCATCAATGGGGCCACAAATACCGTTGTAGGTTCCCCGATAGCGGTAGGGAGTTTTCCCGTAGGTATTTGCTACAATACCGCCAATGGCTGCATCTATGTCGCCAATAATCCAGCCAATGGCTACGTCTATGTCACCAATGCTGGTGATAGCACTGTAAGTTATTTCTTTACCATAACCAGCCCTGTGATCACCAACACCCCGACCCCGCTTACGGCAACCGCATACTCTACCTATTGGATGTGGGTCGCGAACTGCTCACAACCGATCAATACTACGGGATGGGCTCTTAGATCGAACTCTACGATGTTGGGGGTCGCCTGGTACTCGGCAAATAAGTCCCTGGTTATGGGAGAGATCCAATACAGCGGTACTTTTTGGTTCAATCTGACCGCCACCAATGCCAATGGGACGGGGTGGAAGAACTGGACCATAACGGTGACATGGATACAGCCGCCGGCAGCGGATAACTATCTCGCAATGTCAGCACAGATGTCGTTGCTCGTGTTCCTGATCGGTGCTGGATGCATCTTCATCCTTGTTACCTATGTGACATTACGGAAGCGATGAATATGGACAAATTCTATCAAGACGAAACTGCATATGAACCTGGGAGGAAAATGATATGGTGATGGCCAATCCTTGGGACTTCATGGACCTGCCAGCGACGCTCGGCTCGGTCAGCGGCATGGGAACGCTCGTGGCCGGTTTCATGCTGACCGCTGGCCTGGCCATGCTGTTCGTGCTCCCGGCCATGTTCGCAAGGCAGAAGCCAGACATCGTCATCGCCTTGGTCATATTCGCCATCCTTATAGCGACTGGACTTAACTGGATACCCAGCGGTATCATGGTCGTGCTGATATTCATCGTAGCTCTGGCATGGGCCGGAGTGTTCCGCAAAGTGGTCGCGGGGTGATCTTATGGCACTTGGAGCCGGAGGTGATGAAGGAAGCGGAACAATGCTAAAGGTTGTGGTATTTGTCTCTGCTTTTCTAATGGCTGTATTATTTATGATGAGTCAATTAGCTCCGATCATTTCTCCCAATTCTGTTTCAGCTCAGATTCCTAGTGTTCCTGGGTTCAGTAGTTCTGATATGGGTACATATCAATATTTCAATAATACCCAAGGAAATTTTGGTTATAATGTGACCTCCTCAATGCTTGCTCTCAATATCGTCATTCCAAGCATTTCATTTGGAAATGGACCAATACAGACAGGAGGGTGGGGTAATATTTCTTGGCCAATTATAAGTCAGAGCATTACTGTTCATGGCTATCTTGTTCAATCCTATTTCACCTATGCAGTACCGAAGCTAGGAAATGGCGGATCAGCAGGCAGCATCAATGATGCTTGGATATTCTGGGCGCATACTGGGATCTGGGATTCTCATTACAGCGCGATATCCTATGGAACGATCGAGAAGAATTGTGTAGCAGTCAATGGAGTTCTTAGAAGCCAGGTCCCTATTGATCCTGGTATCCCATTGACCGCATTCTTTGTATTTCCGCTTAATTCCAATGTGGACGCAGTTCTTCAAAGCCATCAAGGATATTATGTGGTTATAGGACAGTCACAGGCCCAAGCGATCCAGGCGAATGGAAACAATGCCTGGAATTATATTGCCGGAATACTCACATTCAATATACCAAATGGAGGGACCGGCAATCCCTGGTTCGATAACATGATCTCCGCGAGCATCGATGCTGCTGTCCTGTTCGTTGCATTCTGGGCATTGACCAGGGTCATAGGAGCTTTGATGCCATGAAGGAATCCAGCAAGAACAAGTTAATGGTGATCGGGATCGCGATGATGATATGCACAGCGTTCTCATTTTGCCTTTTCCAAGGAACATTGCCAGCTAAAGCGGATATTGGCAATCAAAACAACTTCTTTGAAGGGACCTATAATTATACCATATCAGATCCAAGATCTGTTGAATGGGATAGCATAAACTATTCCTCATTAACTGTTCCGCCTGGAACAACCATCGGAACATTGGCAGCGTACCATCTTTATTCTCTCTATTATTATCAAGAAGGGACAGTTTCATTCTATGCGACGTTCGATTGGTATTATCAAGGAAATCATATCAGCCATTATGTGGTTGGAACCAATGCTCTTGATGTCCATGAAGCAACCTATTCATTTGGTCAATTGGAAGGCATCGATGTTATCACGAATTATACTGGATTCGGTATGACACAAGGGAATGGACAATATGAATTGATGGTGACGTTCTTCGTTAGCGCGAACTATGGTCTGTCATCGAATGTCTCGATGTCAATGTTCTTCAATACGACAACGCCGTTCGCGGTCATAAGTGCCCCATCGATTGCGATCGATCAGATCGGAGGCATCATGGGAGGTCTGTTCATCATCCTAGGGCCATTGGCCGGGGTGTTCATCATGAGGACCGATACCAAGCAGCCTGTCTATGGGATAGCGGCATTGCTGCTCTTTCCTTTGATCGGACTATACATGGTCTATGTGTTCATCCTGACCTGATGACAAATGCTTTATGTCTGAACTGAGAATATAGATTCGGTCAGTTGGTCGCCGCGAGGGGTGAGCGCGGTCTGAATACTCCCCCAAGATCCACCGATGCCGGAGGGGCTGCTCCTTCATTGCTCATGGTTTCCTCCTAAGACCTCCGGCATCCAACTTTTACATGATTATAAACTTGCACAACAATAAGTTGCCCACTTTATAACGTTAGAAAGTGTCACCCTGACCTAGAATCTTTTTCTCTCTCTCTCTCTCTTCTGAAAATGTTTATATTTATTATATTATATACAATTCTTACCCATTTGAACAACTTAACGTTTGTAAGTTTGAGATTTTTCATCCGAGAGGGAGACACCCTTGATAGTTGCACATCCCACAAGGACTTGTTAGTGGTGGTGGAAATCAATATATATTCTGCATTCCTTACCAACTTGTGGGGTTAAACATTGCCTAAACAAGAGCCAAAGATGCAGCGATCCATTTCCCTTCCATTGTCGATGGTAAATTGGATCTATGAAGAGGTGGAGAGATCGGGCAGGGAGTTCAATGCAGTAATGGTGACATTGATCCGCATCGGGATGTCTGAGAAGATGGCAGAATATGAAAGAGAGAAAAACGCTCCAAAGGAGATCGTCATCAAGGAGTATCCTGCTGAGATATCAGAAGAGGAACAGGCCCAGATGGATAAGCTCTTATCAGCCGAACCATCGAAGGACCATGAGCGCAATCAGGTCGCATTCAAGAGGCAGGAAGCATGAGCGAGATCGTATTTCGGGGTTCAGAGCGCGACAAGCTCATCGATGAGGAGATCATCCATCGCAGGAAGAGGGGAGAACTTCCGAACGAAACGATTACGGAACTGAATATAAGCCGGCAGGACTATCAATATAGGGTAAGGAGGCTGATCCGATGGGGAATGATAAGACCATTATGAAGGAGCGTCGTGAAATGAGTGGAACTAGGAAGAAACAACCGAAGAACGACAGTCTTGGACAGAATGAGGATTTCATCTGTCCACGATGCACTAAGATACTACCAACCAGGCGGGGTTGGACCTCTCACATGAGGCAGAAACACCCAGACTGGCCGAATGTAGATGAAATTCTTGGAAAGAAGGTGGCCTAGATGTGCCACTTCTGGTCCTGCCTGTTGACACAGGATGGCCGGGTCCTTTGGGACCGCAATGTGACAAGCCATGAGCAACTTGTCAAGGACAATCATCTGGATGACTCTCACCTCAAAGGCCGTTCATTCGTCCGCATCGAGATCACGCCTAACGACATATTTTCGAAGAAACGCGGTGACTGGTCCTATAAGGTCGATGAACCTGGAACACTACCGGATTGGTATGCCAACGATCCATTAGCTCAAGAAAAAATAGTCTGGAAAGAATGGAAGGCGGCGATGGAGGAAACGCTCTGGAAATTGCGTCTGGAAAAGGTCAAGGAGATCGTCTCCGACATCAAGACCATCAAATATCTCGATTGCCACGGAGAGGTCGACCCATCTTGGCATATCTATTATGGCAAAACGTGGGCCGCAGCCGGGGACGCAGCCTGGGCCGCAGCCAGGGCCGCAGCCAGGGACGCATCCAGGGCCGCAGCCAGGGACGCATCCAGGGACGCAGCCGGGGACGCAGCCGGGG
>JACTVF010000092.1 GCA_019695435.1 Methanoregulaceae archaeon
AACTCCCGTACGAAGTGCCTGTCCACCAGAAGACCGGCTACTCGAAAGGGGAACTGTACTTAAACGGAGTGTATAAAGGCGACCGGGTCGTGATCATCGACGATGTGGTGAGCACGGGCGGCACGATGCGGGCGCTCCTTGCCGCCCTCGAAATTGCAGGCGCAGAAATAAAGGATGTCTGTATCGTGATCCAGCGCGGCGACCCTGATATCGGGCGGCCGTACAAGTCGCTCGTGAAGATCGATGTCACCGACAGGGTGCATGTGGTTGAGCGGCACATCTGACCTGATTGAGAAACTTGTAAGACGAGGGGCTCACAAGGTCGCCCTCCAGTTCCCCGAGGGGCTCAAACGGCAGGCAGCATTTGTCACCTCCGACCTGAAGGATGCAGGATTCGAGGTTATTATCAGTGGCGATCCCTGCTACGGCGCCTGCGACCTTGCGCTCGATACACTGGCATACGGCGATGCGGATGTGCTCGTGCATTTCGGGCACGCACCCGTGGACGAGCGAGAGAATGTTATTTTCGAGCCGTGGACGGTGGATTTCGACATACCTGTCCTTGAAAAAGCCCTGCCCCTGCTCAAAGAAAAGACCGTCGGCCTTGTCACCACGGTCCAGCACGCCCCGCTCATTCCGGCCATGGAAACATATCTTTTCTCGCACGGTCATGAGTGCCGGGTTGCAGATGGCACGGGACGCACCCCTCTCCGGGGGCAGGTACTTGGGTGCAGTTTTGCAGCGGCAAAATCGACCGGGGCTGGCGAGATCCTCTTTGTCGGCACCGGCCTTTTCCACCCGATCGGGATTGCCCTTGTGACAAAAGCCCGGGTGATCGCGCTCGACCCCCTCACCGGCACCGCACAGGAAGTCAGCGCTGATGCGCTCCTGCGTCAGAGGTTCGCCATCATGGAGAAAGCCCGGGGGGCACAGCATATTGGGATCATCGTAAGCACGAAAAGCGGCCAGCAACGCCGGGCGCTCGCGGAACGGCTCGCGGCGCTTGCACCCGGGGCAGTCATCGTCACGATGCGGGAGGTGAACCCGGACGAACTGCTTAACCTCGGGTTTGACTGCTACGTGAACACGGCCTGCCCCCGGCTCGCCTGTGACGACCAGGTACGGTTCAAAAAACCCGTTCTCTCCCCGCAGGAGTTCGAGATCCTCTGCGGCGTGCGGACGTGGGACGACTACATGATTGACGAGATCGTATGAAACTCAGGCAACTTGAAATTACACTGCAGCGCTGTGTCGGTTTTGAAAAACCCCGGGCCGCGTGGGAGCAGTACCAGACCCCGGCCCCCCTTGCCGCACGGCTTCTCTATGATGCGTACATGAACGGCGACATTGAGAGAAAAGCGGTCTGCGATCTCGGGTGTGGGACCGGGATCCTTGCCATCGGGGCCGCACTGCTCGGTGCAAAAACAGTGCGGGGCATCGATCTCGACCCCGCGGCCATCCGCACCGCGAAGGAGAATGCTGCACTGCTCGGGGGGGACGTGGAGTTTATTGCGGCCGATATTGCCGGGTCAGATGCCGCTGGCATTCAAGAGCGGATTGGCCCCTGCGACACCGTGGTCATGAACCCCCCCTTTGGCGCCCAGAAACAGAACGTGCATGCAGACCGTCCATTCATCGACTGCGCTCTTGCAGTCGCGCCGGTCACGTACGGTATCTTCAACACCGGTTCAACCGTATTTGTGGAGGCCTACATCGCAGGAAAGGCAACAGTAACCGGTAAGGTCAGCGGCACGTTCCCGATAAAACGATCGTTTGCCTTCCACACAAAAGACGTGCAGGAGATCACCGTCGAGATCCTCAGGCTGGAACGGAGCTGAACGTCCTTTTGGGGGATCCGGGAAAAATATACAGTACAGTGTGCGCGGGTTGCTCGGGGCAACACCCTTATATGATGTGATTTAGAGAGATTATAACTGGAGATTCTGATTATGGATAAAACAGGAATTGCTGCATTGATTGTTGGTATTGTACTGCTGATGCTCGGAGTCTATGCGATCTGGGCGTTCCTGCCAAAAGTGATTGAAACAATCGAGGGCCTGATCGGCATCGTTATTCTCCTTGTCGGCCTGATGCTCATGATCTTCGGGATCCTGATCTTCAAGGAATAACTTTTTTTAGTTGGTTTCATGGTTCATGACTGCCCCGGTGCGAAGGGTTAATCCGGGTTAACCAAAAAGGGTACGGATCTTGACTTTTATACTTTCACGATAATGCACTGTGAGGCCGCGGTCTCGGCCACGGGTTCAGGCTTATCGGCGAAGTATTCATCAACGGCTTTCCGTACGCCCGGTACTGTGAGATAATCATGGGAGACGATGACGCCTCCCACACTCATCCTAGGATAGAAAAATTCGAGGCATTTTTTCGTGCTCTCATAGGTATCCACATCGAGATTGACAAAAGAGAACCGCTTATCTTTTACCGGGTCCGATGTGTCGGGGAAGATACCCTTGTACAGGAAGACATTCTTCTCATGCGCAAGATATGCCCTTACATCGTCATAGGACGCGGCAAACTTTCCCTCGTAAAAAGGCCAGACTGCATCCACGTCGTCCACCTTGGGCAGGCCGGCAAACGTATCGAAGAGGTGGAGGGCCCGGTCACCCTTGGCCGAACAGATGATCTTGGCTGAACCACCTTTGTATACGCCGACTTCTGCAATGTCGCCGGGTACTTTCCGGGTGATCTTTGCAGCCATATAGATCTGGTACGCTTCGATATCTTCCAGAAGAAGATCAGTATCAGAACGAATCTTCTTAAGGCTCGACGCAAACTGCTTGCGCTCGGCACAGCCATAGTGTGAAAGACGTCCCCGGTTTGCGATATCGTATCCTATAAACGGCTCAAAGATAGCCAGTTTCCTGAATTTCACCAGATATTTGCTTGGCGCTATCGTATCAAAATAACAGATAAGATTTTTTTTGGGAAACAGACTCATGTCCGGTAATTTTGGTCGTGCCGGAATTTATAGTGTTGAGATGCACCAAGAGATACCGATGAACAGACGGAATTTTTGCCATGAGAAAGATCCTGCCTGATAGTCAGAGTGAGACCCGAAAAGTGCCTCAGCCATCGAGGAATATTTTATCGGTTCCGCTCCTGGGACTGAGCGGTCGGATCGACATCGATATCGAACTCATCCAGGAACGGCATCAGCCCCGTAACAAACGGGGTGGTGGTGACGGTTGCAGGATTGCGTATTTCCCCTATGGCCACGATCTCAATCATGAGGGGGAACTCCTCGAGCGTCCGGGCAAATGAGGGATCGTTCTCTTTTGTAAACTGGAGAAAACGTGCGACCGAGACATACGGACGTTCGTACTCGGGAACATCCCGGAACTCTTCCTGCATCTCTTCAAGCGTGCGGGTGGTGGCAAGGTCTTTTTCAAAAAACAGGTAGATCCCGATCCCGTAATCACGGCCGATCGCGGCCAGATCGCGGATATCGACGGTCCTGCCACGTTCGATCCCGATCAATGTCAGTTTTTCCAAAAAGGTGGCGCCACGAAGGGCGTTCCAAGCGGCGGCGGTATCGTCCATATAAAAGGGTGGGGTGCCGGGGGTAGTATAGGTATTGCCTTTGCGGCCAGGTATCAATGGTGTCGGGGCGTGCATGGGCCTTTCCATGTCACCGTGACTGCGGCCGCCGGAATAAGGTTATGGCAACACTACCCGCCAGCCCGAGGGCAGCAATACCAGCCTCTGCGGTAAACCCGGGCACCTGTGTTGGCGGAACACCGGCTGGGACAGGACGGGAAGACGGGGTGGCAGAGAAAGTCACAGTCGTCGTACTCTGCGTACCGGCAACAGCCGGGGAGACATGGACAACGCTTCCCGGCACAACGGCACCGGTCGTATCGATCTCTTCTGTCGTAAGGACATTGACAGTTGCCTGTGACGAGTCGGGTACGGTCCCATCGATAGTGATCAGGAGAGCGAGGTCGCTCGTGGTCGGGTACGACAGGAGATAACCATTGACAAACGCGACAGTGCCGGATGCCGACTGCTGTGCAGCAGGGATCCCGTTGACAATAACCTGAATATTCCACCGGGCATTCATAAGATTGGTCTGCATCTGGAGCGTATGGTACCGGGAGAAGGTGGTGGCACCAGCGGGAATAATTGTTATTGAACTCACTGCATGCTGCCCGCTGCCAGCGACAAGCGGCGGGACGGGGGAGAATGATTCATTGGTCAACACCAGCGCTGCAAAGGCAGGTGAACCGATAAGCAGAGTCGCAGCAGTAAGAAGCAGGATGGTCACCGCTCCTGCATACTCAGGGGATCTTACGGGAAAGGACATACCACTGAAGGAATGTGCCGCCGCTCATCGTTAAGATAGTGGTGGACCGGCCGATCAGGCAGTGCCGGTCAAAGAGGAGGCGGGAAGCTCGGGTTAAATAACTCTCCGCTTTTGGTAATCTATGTGGGTGACCCCCTCTCCCTCAAGGGGGGAGGCAGACCCAGAGGTGCATCCTCTGACCCCGCCCTGTATTTGTTCCGGTTCTCTGAATTTTTTTCCCGCTAATCTCTGCCTGAATGGTTATCGCCCTCGGACAGGTGGTAAATACAACATCCTCGCAGTGTACAGGGGCGGGTTCGGTAGGAATGGCATAGTTCCCTCCCGGCACGAGATGCGCCGGATTGAACAGGATAATATGGTGCCGGCTCACACAGTACCACGATAATGCAAGCTTGGATAATGAGTGCAATGACTGCCAGTGAGATCACCACACCCCAGGAAAAAGAGGAGATCGCAGCCACGGCACGCCGGCTTGCGACGGCAACAACAAAGGGCGAACTGGGAGATATTGTCGCACGGGAGGTGAACGGGTATTCCCTTGTCGATCTCCAGGCTGTCGGGGGCCGTCTCTTTTCCGAAATGGCCCGCCTGCCTGAACCCTACCGCAGCCGGGTCCGCCCGTTCTTTTACGAGCAGATCTTTGGGGCGCACCATCAGCTCCTCCTGAAGCATAGGTCAGGCGCATTCCGTCAGGATGCAGAACCGATCCGGGATTGGGAGACCTTCGAAAAGTTCTGCGCGATGATCCCGGATGGCTGTTTTACCTGGGACGAATATGCCGAGAGAACGTCGTTTCATTACTCCCCCCGGCACCGGCTCTTCTACTATCTGATGGCCGCATTTACGATGTTCGTGCTCGACCGTCCGGGCCATCCGGTCGGTATGCCGTTCCCGGGCGGTTTTACCGTCGAGGACCGGAACGGGACGTTCTACTGCCTGATCCGGGACCGGGAAAAAGAGGTGTTTTTCTCTATCTGCAATTTCTGCCCGGCACGGCAAAGCGAGGAGAATGCATCTGTTTGTGATACAACTACGACGTCACAATAACCGAACGAAACACTGGAGGTGTCAGGTACCGAGCGGGATCTTTTTTGTATGTCATAGCGGGCCTGAAAAATGTTGTCTACCGGTAAGTGGGTAGATTTTGTCAAGATATGTGACGGTATGCCAGATTATGAAGATACAGTGACAGGAAATAATCGGATCCTTCATGCAGGTCGCGAACCTGATGGCATTCACATAGCATCTGAATAATGACAGAAACAAGAGCTTTCGCTTGTTAGTAACCTTTCACAAGAACAGATACCATGTAAGAAAGAATAACGACAGCAGTCTGATATGGTTCCCGGGGACTTGCGCACCTCAATACAGCATACTACGGGTGCCGGCCTGATTACAGGGTTCGGAATGGGAATAACTGTTTCCAGGCAGAACCGGCTGACCGGAAAAGAGGTATAACCGGCGGGCAACTCTTTTGTTAACAACATTCACGTCATCCGGACTTTGTCCTGTACGAGAGAGTTAATAATATACGCCGTCCATCAATGTATGAATACAATGTCCCATAGTTTCTGTTTTTCAGCAGATTCTGCCGGGGAAATTTCTGAAAGAATCAGGAACTTTTCGGATTTTCACCCTACTCTCGGGATTATCTTCAGCTCTATTGCACTCGGCATTCCCGACCTGGCTTCAAAGATCTCTTTCATTGGATTCCCGGTATTCGGCTGCTCGACGGCCGGGGAGAACCAGAAGAGAGAGGGCCCATGGTAGCAGAAGAGATCTCGGCAGCATCGGATCTCCGGAATGCCCTACGGATAGGCTACTTCACCTATGGCGAGATCGGCCACAACACCTGCGGAACCTGTGATTTCTACAATGAGACACTCAGCTTTGTCTCCATCGAGCTCCTCCCTGACCCAATATGAAACAGCTTGACCAACTCTGGACAGAACTGCAGCCGCTCCTCACGAACCTTTCGCCGGAAGAACAGGAAAAGCTGAATACTGCTTTCGATCGTGTACGAAAGGGATCCTCCCTTCTCGAATCAAAATATCATCACGCGATCCATGACAGGGCTGCCGTCCATTCCCAGCTCGAGAAGTCCTCAGAGGATCTCCTCCAGAGGTCCCAGACCCTCTTCGAGAACTCAGGAACCGCAATGGTGGTCATTGAAAACGACGGGACGATCTCGCTTGCCAATACCTTATTCCTGGATCTCTTTGGTTACCCTCGTGAAGAAGTGGAGAACCGGATAAATTTCTTTGTAATTTTTGATGAACGCTTCCGGGATCAGGTGCGGGACTATCACCGGCGCAGAAGGACCGGCGATGTAACGGTACCTCACCGGTACGAGGCACAGGTCATCAGCAGCGAGGGAAAGACGCTGGATGTCATCATCATGGTCGGGCTGTTCCTCGGGACTAACCAGAGTGTCGTATCGATCATTGACATCACGGACCAGAAGCGGATGGAAGATGAACTCAGGCTGTTCAAAATCTCCGCCGACCGTGCGTATGACGAGATATTCTGGCTCGATTTCGAGGGCAACCTGCTCTACGTGAACGATGCGGCCGCGCGGAAAACCGGCTATTCGCGAGAGGAACTCCTTGCCATGAAGGTCTTTGCACTGGACCCGGATTTCAGCATGGAGGTCTGGCAGGGATTCATAAAAGACTTAAGGAAAAAAGGGTCCATGATCTTCGAGACTAGGCACCGGCTCAAGAACGGGAAGATCATGGAAATCGAGATCGCGACAAACTATGTCAAGAAGGATGACCACGAATATAGCTTCGCCTTTGTCCGCGACATCACCGATCACAAGCGTACGGAACGGGATCTCCTCCAGACAAATACGGAACTCCATGCTGCGTACGGTCAACTGGCTGCTACCGAGCAGGAGCTCCGGGAACAGTTAGACAAACTTGCGAGCAGCCAGAAACTGTTGCAGGAAAGTGAGACCAAGTTCCACAGTGTCTTCAACAATGCAAATGATGCGATCTTTATGCATCTCCAGGAGGATGGCGCCCCGGGCAGATTCCTTGAGGTGAATGATTTTATGTGCACTGCGCTGGGGTACACCCGTGAAGAACTCCTCGCGATGACCGTGAAGGATATCCTTTCGGAAGTTCACATGAAAGAGATTTCCAAGATCAGCAGGACGATTGCCGAAAGAGGATTCAATACATTTTACGCTGAATTCAGGAGAAAAGACGGATCAGCATTTCCCGTTGAAGTAAACTCCCGCAAATACTCGTCCTCCGGCCAGGAGATCATTTTAGCTGTGGCGAGGGACGTCTCCGAATGGAAACACACGGAAGAGGAGATCCTCCGGTCGAACAAGGCACTCAATACTGCGTATGAACAGCTTGCTGCTGTCGAGCAGGAGCTCCGGACCAATTATGAGAACCTCCGCGTAACAGAGAATAAACTCCGGGAGAGTGAGGCATGGTCACGGGAATTCACCGAGCTTCTCCCCCAGTTTGTATATGAGATTGACACGGCCGGCAGGCTTATCTTTGTGAACAAATATGCCACAGAGGTCTTCGGGATTACCCCTGAAATGCTTGACTCAGGCCTGGATATGCGGGATTTTATCATTCCGGAGGAATGGGAGAAGGTGCAGAAAAACCTGGCCCTGATCGCCAAAAGCAACACAACCGGCATCCCAACCACGCACGGAGAATATCATTGCAGACGGCGGGACGGGACCCTGATGCCAACCAATATTTACACTGCCCCGGTCTATCGTGATGGAAAGCTGACAGGGTTCCGGGGAATCGTTGTCGATACAACGGAAGCCAGCTCGACACAGGAGGCGCTTCAGAAGAGCGAGACCCGTTTCCGGGAACTCGCGGAGCTCCTGCCCCAGATCGTGTTTGAAGTGGATGAAAACCTGAAATTTACGTTCTTCAACTGGAACACCATTGAGATGACCGGATATGCCTATGATGATCTGTCACAGAACAGGACGGGTATATTCGATATGATGCGGGAAGCTGACCACCAGTCTGCCGAGCGGTTTTTCACCCGCATTCTCAAGGACCGTGAGACCGGCCACATGGAATGTGTGATAATAAC
>JACTVF010000093.1 GCA_019695435.1 Methanoregulaceae archaeon
CCACGTGGTCGGTATTATCAAGGAGTTCCACCCGAAGGCATTCTACTCGGTCGAGGAAGTAAAATCAGTTGCCGAAGGGGTATTCCCCGAGAGGAGGGCAACGGGGATCTTCGGGTGGATCAGCTCGCTGCGGTACCGGCAGGTCGGGAAGTAAGCCGGTGAAGCGGGAACCTGAATCCCCAGAACCCGCGTGTTTTATCTGTGTGTCCGGTATATTCCGGAAAACGATGTCCTTACGCGTAAAAACGCCTGCCGGGTATTGCGCTCCGTACTTATTTGTTCTTTCACGTGATACAGGATCTTGACCGGTGTGGTTCCGACACGGTAGCAGGGCGGAGCCGTTAGGGTGGGCAGAATCTCCCTGTTTTCAGGTATTCTGACTGAAACAGACAGATCCGGCCGTATTATGAAGGAACGAGCGCTGATATAATGATAAAAAAACATGGTGATTATGTAACATCCACCAAAAATCAGATCTGAATTAAATTTGAGATTATATGACCGCTCTTGGGGGGCTTTGCCCCCCACCGCTCGGGCACCCCCCACTTGCGATAGTGCTGTATTACCAGTTCTGGTACCATCGCAATGCGCCCCGTCCCCCACGGGGGACTGGTGGCGCAAGAGGGGGGCAATAATAATGACTCCCGAAAACGATTTTCTACAGATCAAACAATTTTGCTTATTACCCCATTGGGGCGGATTGTGGATTATCTCCAATTATTTAACGAGTCTTACAAAATTTGCAAAAAATATCCTATACTAACTATTGGTTTGTGGTGGACTTTACTCAATCACCAAATATTATTTTAAAAATCTGGTGTTTCCCGTTTTTTTGTTCAATCAATAAAATGAAAACAATCCGAAAAAATTCAGCTCTTGACCGGCCCCGCCGCCCCTGCTTCCGGCACCTGTTTCAGGATCTCCTCCCGGAACTTCCCGAAATGGAGTTCGTCCAGCTGTTCGGAGAGCAGCCTCCCGCTCCACGCGCGGCGGTATACCCAGTCGATGATCTTTTCGATGGCAAAGAGGACCTGGTCTTCGGTCTCCACGGTCATCAGTTCCCGGCCGATCTTCGGGTGCCGGCCCCGCCGCCCGCCGACCGTAATGAGGTAATGAATGTGTGCTGATTTGAGCAGGTTGAAGAAGCAGGACTTCACGCACATGCCGCACTGGACGCACTTCTCCTCATTCAGTTCTGAGATCCCGTTCCGGATCTTTATGGCATTCTCCTTGCAGTAATAGACACAGAATCCGCACCCCGTACAGAGCCCGGGTGTCCGGATCGGTTTGATCCTTCCGATGATGCCGATCTCGTTGAGCATGGGGCTTGTGCAGGCATTCGGGCAGCCCGAGAGGCCGATGCGCATCTTGACCGGCATCACTTTCCCGAAGAGTTTCTCATCAATCTTTTTTGCGAGGCTGATGGTATCGATATTCGCGTATTGGCAGCGCTCGGTTCCGGGGCAGGAGATAATATTCACGACCTCATCTTTCTCGGAACCGACCGGTGTACCGTTCTTTTCGAGTTGCTGAGCCAGTCTTTTGAGCACGGCAGGGTTGACATGGGGGATCTCGACGGTCTGGCGTGTGGTACAGTGGACCACGCCGGTCCCGTATCTCTTTGCGATCTTCGCAATCCCCCGCAATTGCTCGACAGTGAGGATCCCGGCCGGTGCCCGGATCCGGATCGTGGTGAAATCGGGGTCCCGCTCGGTGATGACACCGCCTTTCATGTGAATACCAAACTCGTGCTGCATCTATAGTACTGATAAGAGTCGGGTTATTAAGGATGGGTTTGTGACCAAGGCAGCTGACAGATCCAAGAATCAATCTTTGTCTATTCCTTTATTCTTATTATTACTGGCTTTATACGTCAGGGCCGACATGAAATTTCAGGATTTTTTTTTTAATTATCTCACATTACGTAGATAACAAACAGTTTTTTCTGGACTGACGGAGATTCTATGTACACGAAGAGGAAATCCCTGCCATGACATCCATACATACTCCGCGAAATGCGTCTCATATCATCTGCCTTCTGCTGCTAGCCATTGCGTTGGGCCTCCCCTGCGCAACCGCAATAACCCTCACGCCCGGAAGTACTGGGATTACTACCATAGCGCAGGGAGACCCGGTCTATATCCAGGGCATCGCCACCGGTCACCCCCAACTGGGGCTCCAGATCTGGTTTATCGGGTACAATTTTGTCAAAGTCTCGACCGTGGCGGTCAACAATGACAACAGCTACGTGTACGAGCTCCAGCAGTCCGATACGGCAAACCTCGCGGCCGGGGAGTACGTCGTGCTGATCCAGCACCCGATGGAGAACGGTGTGTTCGATGTCGTTTATGATGCTTCTTCCGGAACCGTAACAAATGTCCAGACCGGTAAACCGATCTTCCAGATCACCGGGAGCGGGAGCCTCCAGAGTACGGGTGCCGTCACCGCGTTGATGAACGCGATCGGAAGCCAGAATATCGACGACACCTTTGCCGTCGTCACGTTTTATGTCAGCCCGCCTGCAACGAGTATCAATCCGATCGGCGACCGGCAGCAGGGGGAAAAGTTCACCATCAACGGAACCACCAATCTGGCTGCAGGCGACAACCTCATGGTCGATATTACATCCTCCTCGTTTAACCCGACCAGCAAGACGGAGCCCTCCGGATTTTCCGGTGCTGGCGGCATGGTCCACGTGGTGCCTGGCAATGGCAGGCTGAATACCTGGTCTTTTGTCGTGGACACCTCCACGTTTGTGCCGGACGAGTACCTGGTAAAGGTCTCGGGAGTCGAGCAGGCGGTGACCGCATCGGCCCGGTTCAATGTGGTCTGCAACGGGTCCGGGGATAGGTGCAGTATTCCGGTCATCAACACCACGGCGACCATGGCTCCGACAGCCACACCTCAAGCAAACGTGACCACGGCTCTCCCGGCAACCCCGGCACTGACCCTGGCAAGTGTCCCTGCAACAACACATCCCTCACCGATACCGGCAGCATTGTGTCTGGGCGGCATCATGGCGGTACTTCTGGTCCGCAGGTTTACATAAAAAAAGCGAACTACCAGCCCAGGTACAGGGTCTTTGTCTGCGTGTAGCTGTCCAGCGCGTGGAATCCGTTCTCCCGGCCAATCCCGCTGTCGTTTGTCCCGCCAAACGGCACTTCGGGAGGGATGGTAAGATGACGGTTCACCCAGATGATCCCGGCGTTTACTTTCTGATAGACCTCTTTTACCGTTGAGAGGTCTTTTGTCCAGACCGATGCACCAAGGCCGTACCGCGAACGGTTTGCCTCCCGGATCGCAGCGCTGAGGTCGGGCACGGTCATCACCGGCAGTACCGGCCCGAAAACCTCGTTTCTGAGGAGAGCGGCATCGGGCGCAACGTCCGTGATCAGGGTCGGCTGGTAGAAGAACCCGCGTTCGTATGCCGGTCCTGTTTTCGGGCGGCCACCGGTACTGATGGTACCTTCCTCCTGTTCGGTCACTTCTCTCACGAGTGAGTCGATGCGATCGAGCTGCTCCCGGTTGTTCAGGGGCCCCATATCCGTGCCCTGAGAGAGACCGTTCCCGATTGTAAGGCCCTCCACTTTGGCGGTGAGGAGATGCATGAACTCACCGGCAATCTTTTCATGCAGGTACAGCCGTTTGACTGCGGTGCAGACCTGGCCGGCATTGTAGAACCGGCCTCGGAGTGCCCCTTCGACTGCCCTGGGGATATCTGCATCGGGCATCACCATCATGGGGTCGGACCCGCCCAGTTCCAGCGTGAGGGCCTTGAGGTGATCTTTGGCCATCTCCCGGATCCGGTGGCCGGTTGCGCAATCCCCGGTAAAGGATATCTTTTTTACCCGCGGATGTTGTACCAGCGCCGCCCCGACCGTCTCTCCCGGGCCGGTCACGACATTGAGCACACCATTTGGCAGGCCAGCTTCCTGCAGCAGCCCTGCTATGCGGAGATTCGTGAGCGGGGCTGTCGACGCCGGCTTGAGGACAAGGGTATTTCCTGCAAGAAGTGCCGGCCCCAGTTTCCAACCCATGATGATCACAGGCATATTCCAGGGGATGATCGCACCGCAGACCCCCAGCGGGACTCTGGTCACCAGGCAGTCTCCGGCTTTACCCAGCTGTACGGCCTCTCCGGCAGGTTGTCCGGCAATGGATGCATAGTATTCGAGAATATTTGCGCATCCCCTTACCTCATCGATCGATTCTTTCAGCGGTTTACCCTGTTCCAGTGTCAGGAGCCGTCCGAGATCCTTATGATCCCGTCGCACCAGTTCCGCGGCATGGCAGAGGATAAGACCGCGATCCCGCGTCGTCTTTTCTGACCAGGTACCAAAGGCTGCATCCGCTGCGTCAACTGCCGCGTCAACGTCAGTATCCGAACCGCGGGGCACCGTGTCTATCCGTTCGCCCGTCGCCGGGTTTATCACGTCAATACGGGCTTCATCTGCCGCCGGGACAGCGGTTCCGTTGATGAGCATCTCCATGATATCTAATCCCAGGACCTACCGGTCTCATGGTTCTTTTTCCCGTATTCCTATAAAGAGGCACCGGCAGATTTTGTGAGAGTATCTGAACACAATTAATTCGAACAGGTAATGCCCCACTCTATCTCTTGTGCTCCCTTTGCTCATTTTGTATCCCATCACAAGATGAGAAGCACGTCAGAAGCCTGGTTCCCATACATGACCCAAGTTATAGAACGGATGGAAAAATAGGGCGAGAAATAAGCAGCCTATCGGATCTTCGTTCCCGGTTCTACCGGTTTCTCTGGTGTAAGGAGCGATGCCGCATCTCCGGCTGCGAGAATCATGCCGTTACTCTCCACACCGAAGATTTTTGCCGGCGCAAGGTTCGCGAGCACGATGACGCTCTTTCCGACCAGGTCATCGGGTTTGTAGAACTGCGCTATCCCGCTCACGATCTGCCGTGTCTCCCCGCCGATGTCTACCTGAAGTTTCAACAGCTTGCTCGATTTTGGGATGGCTTCGACAGCAAGCACTTTCCCGGTCTTTAACTCAACCTTACTAAAATCCTCGATAGAAATCGTCGGTATCCTCTCCATTTTTTTATTTGCCTCGCGGACACGATGCTGGAGTACGGTATCCAGTTCTGCTATCTTTTTATCTTCAAGCCGGGCAAAAAGCGGGGCCGGGGTGGTAAGAGCCCGCTCCGGCACCGCACCGGTTGCTTCTCCTATCCGGTGGGCTGCTACCATATCGTCATACCCGATCTGCGCCCAGCACTCCTGCGCCTTTGCCGGCATCACCGGTTCTATCAGGAGCGCAAGGGCTTTTGCGATTTGGATCCCGTTTTTAATAACCTGTGCCGCTGCAGCACGATCGGTCTTGATCAGTTTCCATGGTGCATTTGTCTGGATATACGTGTTCCCGAAGGCGGCAAGCGCCATGATCGTGTCTACTGCACCCTTGAACTCGTACTCCTGCATCTGGGTGTCCACGTTCACAAGACATTTTTCGATTTCAGCGGTGATGGCCGGATCGACCGTGCCGGCCGGTACGCCCCCGAACTCCTTATGGGCAAAAAAGAGCGTGCGGTACACAAAGTTCCCGAGAATGTTGACGACCTCGTTATTGATCCGCTCGCCAAAGACCTTCCATGAGAAGTTGAGCTCCTTGGTGTGACTTGTATATGCGAGCAGGTAATACCGAAGGTAGTCTGCAGGGAGACCCTTGTCGAGATAGTCCTCGTTTGTCCAGACCACGTAACCCCGTGATTTCGAGAATTTATGGTCGTCGACTTTTACCATCCCGCTCGCGACAACCGCATATGGTTCGCCGTAACCGGCGCCTTTTAAAAGACCCGGCCAGAAAATGCAGTGGTGGTAGATGATGTCGCCACCGATGAAATGTGTAACCCGGTTATCCCCGCACCAGTACCGCCTCCAGTCTTTGCCGGCTTTTGTTGCCCACTCCTCGGTGAATGCAATATAACCAATCGGTGCGTCGACCCAGACGTACACCACAAGGTCGTCACGGCCGGGAAACTTCACGCCCCATTCAAGCGTGCGGGTAATGCACCAATCGTGCAACTCGTCTTTAATCCAGCCGATCGCATAGTTCTTCGCGTTGCTCGTACCCCGGAGCCGGTCAAGGAACAGCAGGAGGTAGTCTCTGAAAGCGGAGAGCCTGAAGAAATAATGTTCCTGATCCCGGAATTCTGCCTTTGTCCCGCAGACCTTGCAGACCGGGTCCTTGATCTCGCCCGGCTCAAGGTGCTTGCCGCACCCCTGGTCGCACTCATCCCCCCGTGCCTGTTTGCCGCAGTAGGGGCAGGTACCCTCCACGTACCGGTCCGGGAGAAACCGCCTGCACTTCGGGCAGTACGCCTGGTGGACAACCTGCTTATAGACAAACCCGTTTTTCATCAGCCGTTCCACGATTTCCTGCGTCCGGTGGTGATTTACAGAGTCGTCGGTCATGCCAAAATGGTCAAAATTGACCCCGATCCGTTTAAACGTCTCATCGAAGTGCCGGTGATACCGTTCGGAGAGTGCCCGGGGGGAGATCCCCTGCTCTTCTGCTGAGACCACGATCGGCGTCCCGTGGTTATCCGAGCCCGAAACAAACACGACCTCTTCACCTGTCCGCCGCATGTAGCGGACGTAACAGTCGGCAGGGACGTACGTGCGCAGATGCCCGAGATGGCAGGGCCCATTCGTGTACGGGAGCCCGCAGGTAACCAGCAGCGGTGGTTGAGTCATTCAGGTACTTTTTAGCATGTGATACGTAATAATTCATGTACCATGGCAAAGATCCTGCCGCTTGCAACACGGGCATTCGGCGCGGAACCCCCTGTGCCGGACATCGCTACGCTCGCCAGCTGGGTAGCAGATCACCGGGGAACTGCGGCTGATCTGCATGCGTTCCGGCTCGACATATCGCTTGCCTCTCAACTCGATTCAGGCATCACGTTTCCGTGCGCCGGCGGTCTCTTCTGCCGCGACCGGATACTGGAATGCCTTGCCGGACTGAACGATGACCGGAATAGTGCTGTCGGGGAGCTGGATGTGGATCCCGGTGCACTCACGGATGATGCCATGATGCTTGCCGCACAGAAAAAAGAAGTCTGGTGCGCATTTCCCTCCCCGCACACTCTCGGAATTATCGACACATATTATGGTGACGACGATGAGTGGTGCGACGCGATCACAGGAGCCTATCGTACCCTGATGAGGGCGATGCGTGACGCAGGGATTGGGGGGCACGTGCTCATTTGTGATACTGTGGATGAAGCAGAGATTTCAGCACTCGCCGGAAAGAAGGTCTTCTTTTTTACACCTGAGCCGGACCGTGAGGATCTTTTAAAACTCATGGAATACCGGCAGCAGGTAGCAGCGGGTAACAATATGCTGGAAACTGTATTCGATCTCGCAAACGAGTACGATATCACCCGGTTAATCGTGATAGATCCGGACGATGATGGACTCCGGCTCGCATTATCGCACCTTGACCCGGACCAAGTGACGGCCGGGGGTTACTGCACAGATGCGTGCGACACCTACTGGGCAAAACTCGTGGAGAGTGCAGTATATGTGAAATGAGGTACATTCCCCATTATTGCGCACACGGGTCAGGCATTTCCGCTAATACGATCGTTGCAGATTCCCCGTGTTAATCAAAGAGATGTGTCTTTAAGTGCCCTCAAATCTTTTGTATCCCATGGACGAACCCCTCCATTTTACTCCAGCGACGACTCATTATCTGTTTTGAAGCGATTCCGGATATCCATCGCAGAGAAAGATCCGGTCTTTCCGGGAGAGGGTCAGCAGATCCCGACCCCCAGTAAAAGAATTTCAGCCAAAAGCCTGCAGGGCACACGTCATGACATGGGGCTATGGAGCAAGCATTAATAACAAGAGATAAAAGCATTGGTACAGTGGAAAGAGAGTGGTTATATGCCGCACACATGTCTCATGGTATCCCCGGGAAAAAAAACATCGGATGGATCAGCATGAAAACAAAGCCTGTGTTCTGTCTATTTCTTGTCCTTGTTGCTGGTGTAATTCTCATAAGCCCGGTCATGGGAGCTGTTCCTGTCGCATCGTTCATATCAAATGCTACCACGGGAACCGTCCCGTTTACCGTGCAGTTCATGGACACCTCCGTGAATACACCGACATCGTGGACATGGCTGTTCGGTGATGGCGGAATTTCCTCAAGCCAGGATCCGGCACATACCTACACAACTGCCGGAACCTATACCGTTACACTTATCGCAACAAACGCTGCAGGCAGCAACACCCTCACCAATGCGGGGTACATTACCGTAACGAAGACTTCATCCGTTCCCGTTGTCTCCTTCGTGACGAATATTACATCAGGCGTCGTACCTCTGACTGTT
>JACTVF010000094.1 GCA_019695435.1 Methanoregulaceae archaeon
TATGTACACGTCAGTCCCCGACGACCCCAAAAGCCACGGGCTCACCGAACGCGTGTCAAAGGAGCAGGAGACGATTCACGCCATGGAAAGGATCATCGTCCCGCTCACGCTTGCCATCATCGTCATCCTTGTGCTTCTCGGGGTCTCGGCAAGCCTGATCTTTATTCTCGTGGGTATCCTGATGGCCCCGCTCGGTATCATTGGTTTTATCGATGACCACAACATTACCCTGCGGGACAATGATTTTTCCGTATTTATCCGAAGTTTCGGCGCAGTGATGGGAGGACAAGGTACAACTGCTATTTATGCGCTGGGAAGTATCGACCGGAAATCTCTCACCGCTCTCGGACCCCTGGTAAATTCCGTTTATTCAAAACTCAACCTGGGACTCGATGAAAAACAGTGCTGGGACAAGTTTATAGGGGAGTCCGGGAGCAACCTCATCTATAAGTACCTCAATATTTTCCGGGACACCGTGGCGCTCGGGGGACCCCCGGAACCCATCGGTACTGTCGTGGGCTCGTCGATGCTCGAACAAACCCTGCTCCGGGAGAAGAAGGATATGCTGGCAAAAGGCTTCATTGTACTTCTGGTTCCAATGCATATCGCCATGGCCGGTATTTTTGTTGCGCTGTACCAGATCCTGCTGGTGCTCACCGGATCCGTGGCGAGCATGATGTCCCAGATGCAGAATGTGTCGGCAACATCGGGTGCTCAGAGCACCGGGATCTCGATGGGAGGTGTGTTTGGTGGCGGGATGAACCTCTTTACCAACTTCCCGGCAGAAGCGATGCAGACCTACGTCACCATCACGCTTACCATCTTTACCGTAGCCAACATTATCGCAGCACGAATCGTGGGAGGAGGGGATCGATACATGTATTATTTCTACGCGGCAATATTCTGCACATTGACCGGACTTGTTCTTCTGTTGGCGCCGATGGTGGTTGGTCTCTTCTTCAGTGCACAAGCATTGACGAATATGGGCAATGGGGCATCCGGGACTGGTGTGTGAAATGAAGGAAACTACCCGCAGGCTGGTTCTTTTTGCAGTTATCGTCGGAACCGGTTCCGTCCTGATCTTTGTAGATATTCCGCTTATCTACATGCTTCCCCTGATCATGGCGGTGGGCTTTCTTCTGCTGGTACTTATCGGCTCAATCACGGTCGCAGAGATCAAAAACGCCCTCTCAAAGCTGACCTTAAAAAGAATACGACATCAATCCACCCTCAAACGGCCTGACTCCATAAGCCTCTCCGATAAGAAGATAGCCCCTAAAAAAGATGCAGGGAAGAAAAAAGACGTGAAGAACGTCCCGGCAAAACCGGCAGAGAAAACCAATGGGATCCGGTACCATCTATCGTTACTGGCATCATCGGTCACCTCTTTTGGGAAGATCCTCACAGAGCGCAAAAAACCCGCCAAAAAACCTGAAGAGATCAACAAACTGCTGGAACGTACGATAACAGAAAAAGTCCGCAGGGGATCTGCACTAGAGAGCGCCGCAGCAGTACCGGCAGAATCCGGATCAAACCGGAGTGGTGCCGGTGGAGCACTGCCGGCAGAGAACGGAGATGAGAGTGACCCGTTCCTGTCACTCTCTGATGAGGAACTCGGAACCGGCCTGCTGGACGGGCTTGATGAACCGGGAGCGGAACCACAAAATACTTCGGCATTTCCGGATGCGGATGCCGGCTTTTCCATGCCTGACCTGGAAATGCCCGCCCTGCCGGATGAGACTGCCACCGATGCCGAGGCAATTCTCAAAGCGAATGCAGACAATGGATCCGAAGAACTTAATGGTCTTGACGGTGTGGAGGCAGTCGATGGAACACTGGAGGACATGGACAATATAAATCTGGACGATATCGATCTGGGCGATGACAGCGGGATGCTGGAACCGGCACCCCGGGTCTCCGTACTCCCGTCTGATGATTCAGCTCCGGGATCAGGTGGTCTTAATCCGTCCACCCCCACAACAGGTACCGGGGGATCGAAAAATAGTGCTGACGACAATCCTTCAGATATATCTTCAGTGACAGGCAAGTGGTCCAGCGAGGGGTCTCTTCTTACAGTCAAACTCGAAGACAATCATTCAGAGATATCTGCATTTGCAGCGGGCACCGCTACCGGCTCTGATGAGGATATGCTCAGTTCACTTGCCACTGACATAAAACATGTGAAAATTGAGAAAGATGTCAGCCTGCTCCGTGAATTAAAAGATTTTAAGGCGCCAGCGACAGATATAGAAAAGGAACTTTCAGAGATGTCGGAGCAGCTCAAAACTGCAAGCAAAGGTGCAAAGAAAAAAATCCCGTCATCGCAGGGAGTAAAATAAACATGTGCAGCACCAAATT
Source organism: Methanoregulaceae archaeon (assembly GCA_019695435.1). Taxonomy (GTDB): domain Archaea; phylum Halobacteriota; class Methanomicrobia; order Methanomicrobiales; family Methanospirillaceae; genus Methanoregula. The sequence continues at coordinate 2,359 of JACTVF010000094.1, forward strand.
CCGGTATCTGAAGAAATTATTACAGGTAGCATAACCCCATGTGAGTATCCCATGAAAGAAGTCCCCTTAAAAATTGAACATGCCGGCAAATGGATTGTCATTAAAGCCGGGGTCGGCGAAGACCGGCTCTCGTTTCCCGCACCGGTCGAAAAGGAAGTCCTTTTTAAATCCATCTTTGATCTGGAGGAAAGAAAGAACATTCTTATCATCACCTCCAAAGGGACCCCGGATACCGTTATACGGATCGCCAGCGTCGAAAAAGTCCTCCTCGTATTAAAACGGCTTATCCTTACCAACTGCAATGCCTACCGGCTCATGGCATATTTTATGTCACCGGCGATCCGGGGAGGAGTCCTTGCTAAGAATGCGCAATGGGAGAAAGGCAGTATTATTGTGGTAAAGACCGGCATCTGGTTTGTAAGCGCAGCAAAACAGATCTGTGTACCCCTTTCGGATGTGGCGGCAATTGAACTGACAAAACGGGACGTGCAGGGAAAGCAGACCGATGTTGTCCGGATAGATCATGTCGAGTCAGGGGAAGTTGTGTCGAGTCTGGTTCTCTGTCCCCTGTCAACGCTTCAGGTTCTCGTAAATTTCCTTAAAGACACCACAAAGGGAATGGATATGAAGGGCAACGAACTGGACGCCGTTGACCAGCAGGTGGCAATGCTCGTGTACTCCGGGATGGATTCACACGCCATTGAAAATATGCTCAATATCACGCACAAGCAACTTGACGAAACCTACGACCGGATCATAAAACTCGGGATTGCGGAAGTGATCACGATACGGCGTGAAATTCAGCTGACAACAAAAGGAGTGCGCTACATTTCTGACGCCACAAAAACCCAAACAAACTAAAATTATCGTTGTTTTTTCCACTACTGATTTATAGCATGATATACCAATATTCTGTCTGATATTCCATGGGAAATATTCTGATCGTGGATGATACTCTCTTCATGAGAACCCTCCTAAAAAATATTCTCTTCTCCGGAGGCCATGCTATTGCAGGAGAGGCTGCAAATGGTGAAGAGGCGGTAGCCAAGTACAAGGAACTGAAACCCGATCTTGTCACAATGGATGTGGTCATGCCTAAGGTAAACGGGATTGAGGCCCTGAAAGCAATCAAGCAGCTCGATCCCGCAGCCCGGGTGATCATGTGTACCGCTGTCGGGCAGGAACAGATGGTCAAGCTGGCCATAAAAAGCGGCGCCAAAGGGTACATCGTTAAGCCGTTCCAGGCACCAAAGGTTCTCGAAGAAGTCAAAAACGTGCTCGCGTCCTAGGCTCACCATGGCAAAGGTTCTCATCGTCGATGACTCCGTCTTTATGCGGACGGTCATCCGGGACATGCTGCAAAAGGACCCAACACTTGAGATAGTGGGAACTGCATCAAACGGTGTTGAGGCGATGGAGAAGATCAGCATCCTCAAGCCCGATCTTGTCACGCTGGATATCGAAATGCCTAAGATGAACGGCCTTGATGTATTGCGTGAACTTAAAAACGCGGCATGGCACCCGAAAACCCTCATACTGAGCTCGCTCACTTCGAAAGGTGCAGAGATGACAACCGATGCAATCCGGTTGGGTGCTGATGACTTCATGCTCAAGCCAAAGGACATCCCGCAGCTCAGGCTCGTCGCGGATGAACTCATTGCAACAATACACCATCTTACCACCGCACCGCTGACCCCCCCATCCCGCGAAGAGGTCTCTAGAGATCAGTCCAAAGGTAAGAGTGCTGAACAGGTCGTTCTGATCGGGTCATCCGCCGGTGGGCCGCCGATGCTCGATGTACTCCTCTCAAAACTGCCAGGAGATCTGCCGGCAGGTTTTGTCATCACCCAGCATATGCCGATCGGTTTTACCGCACCACTTGCAGCCCGTTTTAACCATATTGGCCACATGCCGGTGAAAGAGACCGAGAACGGGGATATGCTCAAAACAGGTACAGTGCTCGTTTCAAAGGCCGGTGTCCATACCATGATCAGTGCGGCGATGACCCCTGACGGGAAACGGACGGGAAGAATCATACATTCAAACGCACCGATGGTTCATGGGGTGCGGCCTGCTGTGGACAAGACTTTTGAGTCCGCTGCGCAGGTATTTGGTAAAAATACCGTGGCAGTTATATTAAGCGGGATGGGAAATGATGCCGGGGCCGGGGCGTCAGCCATCAAGCAGGCCGGTGGAACATGTATTATCTGCGATCAGAAAGACTGCCTTGTCTATGGCATGGCGCGCTCTGCCATCCAGAAAAATGCAGTAGATAAAGTACTCCCGCTTGCAAAGATCCCGGATGAGGTGGAAAGGATCGTGATGCAGATAGCGGAGGATTCACATGTCTGAGTTTGAGCAGTACCGGTCACTGTTTGTTGCCGAATCCCGTGAAAACCACGAAAATCTGGTCAATAACCTTCTGGTACTGGAAAAAGGTACCGACCAGAACGCCATTGACGAGATCTTCCGGTCGATCCATACGCTCAAAGGTGCATCCGCATCCATGGGTTTTGCAGATATGGAACGCCTCTGCCATACGATGGAGGATGTGTTCCAGCTGATTCGGAACGGCAGTGCGGAGGTATCTGAGGAGCTGGGAAACATTCTCCTTGCCTGCACCGATCTCATCGAGGAGATGCTGGATGACGTCGAAGCCGGCGGTGATTCCTCATCCAAGAATCCCAATGAACAGATACAGGCATTGCGTGCCTGGCTGAAAGAACAGGGCGTCACCGGGAAGGAGAAAACCGAGCCTCCCTGCCGAAAGGAGGCGGAGACAAATACACCGGAGGAGATCCAGTCCGCAGCATCTCCTGCTGCAGATTCAGGACCGGAATTTACGATGACCATCGTGGTCTCCCCGGACTGCATGATGAAAGATGTCCGGGCACTCATAGCGATACAGAATCTTGAAGCATTGGGCACAATCCTGTCATTGAAACCGTCAAAGGAAGCTATCGATGAAGGGGAGTTTGACGGTACGGTGCATCTCACGATGGTCAGCGATGCCGGTGAGGAGGCCCTCAGGACGGCTGCTTTGGGCACCGAGATCGCAACCGTTGAGATAAAACTGCTGGAAACGCCGGCCTCCCTGCCAACAGAACCCCTCTTGGCAAAAAAAGCGGCAGAACCCGATAGGAAACAACCGGCGGCACCGGATAAAAACCGGGAAATAAAAAATCTCCGGGTGGATATTGTCCAGCTCGATCATATCATGAATCTGGTCGAGGATCTGGTGATCAACCGTGGCCGGCTCAAGCAGATCTCGGAAGAACACAAAATAAAAGAGATGGATGAGGCGATCAGTATGGTGGAGCGGTCGGTCTCCGAGCTCCAGAATCTGATGATGGCCATCCGTATGATCCCGCTCTCCCATATTTTCAATCGCCTTCCCCGGGTGGCCCGCGATGTCGCCCAGTACGATCACAAGGATGTCGAGTTTGTTATGGAGGGCGGTGAGACCGAGCTTGACCGGAGCGTGATGGACGGTCTCAATGACCCGCTGCTCCACCTGATAAGAAATGCTGTAAACCATGGGATCGAGGCACCGGAGATCCGTGAAAAGGCAGGTAAGCCCAGAAAAGGCCTTGTCCGACTTTCGGCACACCGGGATCGTGATAATGTTATCATCGAACTTGTAGACGACGGCGCCGGTATTAATGTGGAGAAAGTCAAGAAAAAAGCCGTGGAAAAAGGGTTGATCACCGCGGAAGCCGCAGAAACCCTTACTGCCGATCAGGCTATCGATCTGCTCTTCCAGCCCGGCTTTTCCACGGCAGATAAAATTACTGATATCTCCGGCAGAGGCGTCGGCCTCGATGTTGTGAAGCGGGCGATCGAATCACTCAAAGGTACGATCAAAGTGGAGACGACTCCCGGTAAAGGGAGCACTTTTGAACTTCTTCTTCCCCCCACCATGGCGATCGTTGACGTGATGATTGTCCGGATCCGCAACAAGCGCCTGGCAATACCGATCAGCAGTATTGTTGAAGTGGCAAACTTCAAAAAGGACGGCATGCACCGTATCGGGAATGGTGAAGTGACTATGATCAGGGATGAGGTGCTCCAGATCCTCTGGCTTAATGACATGGTGGGGAGCTCGGACCGGTGCGAGATACTCATTGTCATTCAGTACCAGAAACGGAAATGCTGTATTCCCGTTGATGCTGTAGAAGGACAGCAGGAAGTTGTTGTGAAGCCATTGAGCGGGTTTATCGGGACCACGAAAGGGATAAGCGGGGTCACCATCCTCGGCGATGGGGATGTGGTGCCGGTTCTTGATGTAAACACGATGCAGGAATGAATACGCCATGAAATTATCATCAGTTCAGATGGATGCGATGCAGGAACTGGGAAACATCGGGGCGGCTCACGCCGCAACCACCCTGTCGCAGCTGCTCTCAAGTACGGTTGAGATGAGTGTACCCAAGATTATGACCGTGGATATAGCCCAGCTAGCAGACCACATCGGGGATGAATCAGCAGCGCTAGTGGTCTTTGAGTTACAGGGCGAAATCCCCCACGGGGGATACATCATTTTCTATATCTCCCGGAAATCCGCTGTTCACCTGACCAATACGATGCTGGGGTTGACAGATCCGGATCGACCGCTCAGCGAGATGGACGAAAGTGCTCTCATCGAAGTCGGTAATATCATGGCTTCGGCATTTCTCGACGCCGCCGCAGAACTCCTCGGTTTTGTCATGATTCCCTCACCTCCGGCGCTTACCATTGATATGGCGCATGCCGCCATGCAGTCACTCATCGCACAGATGCAGGAAGAGATTAATGAAGTTATGTTGTTCTCTACAGAACTTTTCTGCGAGGAGCACAAGATCGACAGTGACATTATTATGATGCCGGAGACAAGCACACTCAAAATGTTTGTCGAACGGTTGGATAACCTGATGAAACCCATCTGACATCAACGGAACCGGAATGTCTGAACCGATATCCCATAATAAAATGCCGGTGATGATTGGTATTGGTGAGTACCATGTGGGCTCTGTACCGATGATGGCAATCGGCCTTGGATCCTGTATCGGCCTGGCCATCTACGACAGGGATCGTCGCATCGGTGCGATGGTGCATATCATGCTGCCCGAAAGCTCCGGGCGTACGGACCGGCCGGGAAAATATGCCGATACAGCAGTTCCCCTCCTTCTCAATACACTATCTAATATGGGTTGTCACAAGTCATCGCTCGTTGTAAAAATGGCCGGGGGGGCCTGCATGTTTGAATATTTTGGCAATAATCTTAACATCGGCGAGCGGAACGCGGAAAAAGTACGGGCCGTTCTCGCAGAGAACCAGATCCGGATCTCCGCAGAGGAAGTCGGAGGGAAATCTGGCAGGACCGTGGCGTTCTATCCGGAAGATGACGGGAAGGTCACTGTCAGGAGCGCAGATGGCGCTGCACACGAGATCTGAACTGTTTTTTTATCTCCTGTTTATTTTATGCCTTATACCGGTTGCTGCAGGTGCAGAGAATGTGACGGAAACCTCCGCATCTTTTTCCGACCAGCAGTACCTGGGATCGGTTCACCTTTTTCGTCCGACATCAGATTCGATTCCGTCTGCCCAGGTCAACGATATCATTAACGGACTGCACGGCGAAGACCTCATCGCCACGACGCTCGGCCTTTCGACCTATAATGGGAGCTGGAGCACACAACATATCGACCGGGATAATATTTCCGCCGGTCTGCTGGATAACTTCGTAATGGCGGTTGAATACGACAGCTCCGGCAATCTCTGGATCGGGTACGGGAGCGGGATTCAGATCTATAACGGACATGATTACAGCGTAATAAGGGACCAGGAACTCTTAAAAAGCCTCCAGATCAGGGATCTCCAGCGCTGGAATGATGACATGTGGGTGGCGACAG
>JACTVF010000095.1 GCA_019695435.1 Methanoregulaceae archaeon
GGCCCCCACCCCCCCTCTTTCGTGTCTGCAAAAAATGGAGGGGGGTCCCTGATCAGCAAAGTGAAGGGGGGCCCCCTCCCCCTCAGGGTGGATGCCCCCGGTTTTTTGGAGGGTTGTCCCGGAAAAAAAGATGGCCACAGATTCATCCGGTGACAGGATCTCCCGGGCGGGCGATGGATTCATGGCCCGGAAAACACCCCGTACAGAACACCGCTAAAGGGAAACTATTTCTCAAATATATTGGCGTATTTTTTCGATTTCGGCGAGATAGCGGGACTTTTCCTGTGCGGTGAACAGCGTTATGCCCGGATCGTGTCCACCAGAGTACCCTGCCGGGAAACAGGGCCATGTACGGGCCCGGATTTCCGCAGGGGTCTGCTGGTCCGGATCCGATCCCTCATAGGTCATTATCACGGGGTGATTCCGGTGTGTTCTTCGGGATTCCGACGGTTGCACCTGTCCGCAGTCCGGGCATATCCGCGCAAAGGGAAACAGATGCAGAAAATCAGGTAAATTAATCGTGTTTTCCAAAAAAGTCCGGTACGGTTCGTGAACTTTCCGGAAAAAAACGACTCAGCAGCTGAACATTTCCAAAAATGTCCAAATCCCCGGCAGGCAATTCCGGAAAAAGAACGGCCCATGGGTGTACCCTGTCTGGTGTAGTCCCTGTGAACGACTTCGCAGTAATCTGCCCATAAAGTCACGGAAATGCCAACCTATTTTATTCCACGAAATGATAGTAGGGTAAAGCGTACCAGTCGTTTCTGGAAGCGCCACACGACTATACGGGGGTTCTTAAGCATGGCAGACAGGAAAACGGTGAGTGCCTCAACAGATCCGGAGTTCATACAGGAATTATCCGAATATCTGGAAGTACTCTCCAACCCGGTGCGGCTCAGGATCCTCAAGGTTATTGAACGGGAGCCAAAGGAGATTAGCGAGATCTCCTCCCGGATCGACACCAGCTACGCAAATACCAAAAAGCACATCGATCAGCTCGTCCATATCGGTCTCGTCAAAAAAGAGGCTGGCTTTGGGAGGGAAACCGTAAAGGGTATCCACCCGGTCTGGAAATTTTCCCTTGCCGAAGGCAGCCTTGAGATGCTTATCAGGAACCTCGGGGTCTTTTCACGGGTGAACATCCCTATTGGGTTTGGCGGGATACAGGAAAAACTCGAATCAGTGCGGGCGGCTGTCATAAAAGAATCGGGAACGAATTACCCGGCACTTCACCTCATGAGCGGGAGCAGGGCGGGCCAGACGTTCCTCTTGAAAAAAGATCACATTGCCGTAGGCCGGACCGATCCCGATATCCCTTCGCGGAGCGGCGAGAACGACATTGTACTCCCCGAGGAGTATGTTATGGTTACCCGGATCACAAAACCACATGCGGTCATTTCCCGGTCATTAGGCGGCTGGCAGGTCGAGGATCGCGGCAGTTCCGGGGGTACCTACGTGAACACGGAGCTCATCGCGCCTATGCACAAGACCGGGCTCAAAGACGGGGATATCATCGACTGTGCTCTGGGAGAGAACGCGGCGCGGTTTCTTTATATCGCAGACAAGTGACGGGTGATTCGCGGGCCCGGGGCTACCCGCGCAAGAAGTGTGGAGGAGTAAGATGAAAGAGGCACGACAGATCGCCGTTTTTCTATGCATACTCCTTGCCGTTTTCCTTGCCATCTCGCCAGCCTCGGCAAAAGTCGTCACGTACGACGGGAAAGGTGCTGCCGGGACGATCCAGGACGTGATCAATAACGCAAGTAACGGTGACAGTATCTTCCTTGCCGGGGGGACGTATGATGAAAACATCGTCATTGACCGGTCCCTTGTGTTTGGTGCGCTCGATTCAGGTAATCCTCCCCGTATTGTTTCCAGCGGGTCCGGTGCAGGGATAATGCTTTCTGCTGACGGTATCACCATAAATGGCGTGACAATCACCGGCAACGCATCCTACGGCCTTCTGGTTCTATCGAACAATAACCGGATCAGTTCCACCACGATCATGGGACATGATCTGGGAGTTGGCCTGAAATCCGCATCCAATAATATCTTCTCTGATAACACCATCACCGGCAACGGCGTTGGCATCGATCTGGATCGCATGTCCGATTTAAATACGTTTTTCCTCAATTCCTTCAATAATACGGTCGATGTCCTGAGTCAGTCTGCTGATAATGCCTGGTTCTCGGCCCGGCAGAACTACCAGTATCTGGGCAAGGATTTTTCCGGCCCTCTTGGAAACTTCTGGGGTGGAGCCGGTGCGACCGACAGCAATGGCGATGGGATCGGGGATGAGCCATTTACCCTCGCGCAGGCCGGGCAGAATAGTCCCGGTGCAACCGGAATAACAGACATGGCGCCGCTGGTCAGTTCTCCTGCAGCATATACGCTCACAAAATCCGCACTTACAGTTAATACCTCACGGTCGGGCGGTCTTGAACCACCCGCGGGATTCAAGTCCTCCCTCCTGCCGGATAATGTGCAGGCATCAGTCACTTCCGGCTCTTCCCTGTCACCGTTCACCGGTGCGCTCCCTCCATCAGGAGAAAATCCGCAGGGGCAGCCTCCCAACCCGGTGATAGGCTTCCTCATCCAGTTCTGGTGGCTGACCCCGGTCGCCCTTTTGATCTCCGCTGTGGGCGGGATCTGGTTTGAACGGTCCCGCAGGAGGGGACAGGATCGCCTCCCTGCCGATCAAACCCCTTATGAGTCACGGAATGCGACTGTTGTAAAAAAACCGGCTGATACATCACTTGCCGGGGAACCCGGACAGGACTATGCCGTCCGCCTGCCCGCAGCACTTGAGAAAAAATACCCGGGAGCGGAATATATAGCGGAGGGCGGGGTTTCCCGCGTATTCCGGGTACGGGACGAGGAAAACAACCGCTATGTCGCGGTGAAAGTCCCGATCCGGTTCGATGAGGTGACCGGGTCCCAGTTCACAAAAGAACTCACTATCTGGGAGGGGCTCCATCACAAAAATATTGTCGAACTCTATGGTGCAAACATCTTCCCCCGGCCGTACATCGAGATGGAATATGTTGCCTCATCCCTTGCGGAGATGCATTTTCCCATCGATGAAAGGAAGGCTGCTGCAATCATTACCGGGGTTGCGGAGGGACTCCTGTACGCCCACGGACAGGGCATTGTCCATAGGGATATCAAGCCGGGAAATATCCTGCTTACCGCAGACGGGACGCCGAAAATCACCGACTGGGGTCTCTCCAAGGCACAGGGGACAAAACAATCGGGTCTCATTGGTTTTTCCCTGGAATACGCCGCGCCGGAACAACTGGCGCCCAACCTCTACGGCGAGCCCGGGCCGTGGACGGACATCTACCAGATGGGTGTCCTCTTCTACGAGATGCTGGCCGGGCATGTACCGTTTGCCGGGGATGGTATGGGAGAGGTCACGCATGCGATCCTGCATGATGAACCGGCGCCGGCGTTATCAGGGGGCAGGAACGCAGATGCCATCAACGCGATCATCGTAAAATGCCTCCGGAAACGGCCGCAGGACCGGTACACCACGGTCGCAGATCTTCTCAAAGATCTCAACCAATCAGGTCTGGCAGAGTGACCGGCAGGCGGGATAAAAAAAGCATTGATCGTTCCCTTCCTCCTGACACTGCCTCGTCTCCTGTCGTCTTTACTGTGTTGCCGGAGGGGTACCTGACGGCATTGTCCCTGATGGGGGAGTACCGGATGGTGCCGTGCCGTTCATCTGTCCTCCCATCTGTCCGCCCGGCGGAGTGCCGGAGGGTGCTGTACCGTTCATCAGTCCGCCCGGTGGTGTACCCGAAGGTGCGGTGCTGTTTGTCTGTGCACCCGATGAAGGGGTGCCGGACGGCGCCGCACTGTTTCCCCCGGATTGCAGGGTGTCCGTCGGGACTTGAGTGGATGACGAAACCGCGTTGTCCCCGGACGGTGTGGAATTACTTGTGGAACTTTGCATACAACCCGCAATCATGATTCCTGCGATGAGGATGGCCGATGCAATCAACATGAGTATGCTGCTTTTTTTCATGGAATAAATCACCTGTGGCTTCCGGATACCTCTCCTTCCCGGGGAGGCATCCCTTTCTTGTGCGATTACCCTGCTTTGATAAGCGTCTCAGGCCTCGCAGAGGTATTCTGTATGCGGCACGGCTGCAGTACCTTTTTCTCCCTTGTGCGGGGGGTGCAACGTACCCTGCCATGCATTCTGGTCATACATGATTTTTCGCCGTAATTTTTATCTCTCATGATCTCCTGAATGGGGGAGAGCATTCTCTACCATCATGATTATCCGGGGTATTATAATCGGTGCATGGGGGAAGTGATACCCTGAATTCAAAAATGATTATTTGAACCGGCTGGTTGAAGCTATCCGCTTACTTACGTAACTCGTATCCTGTTCGCGTTGCTTCCTTGCATATACCTGTGCTAAAAAGAGGGTAGAAGAGGGATCAATGATCCTTTCGCGGTCCGGGAAACCCGGTGGGCACTGCAGGTTTTGCCCCCATCGGGTTTGAAAACGGTGACCGGTTATCTCATCTGCCTGGTACATCAGGGAGATCATCGGGTAAGATCTCACCTGTTGTTGTATAGCATCGCTGCTTCGCGGTTGATACCACCTGCCGGTATCCGGGTATTTCTGCCTTTCCTGATCGTATGCTCTCAATCGTGCTCCATCGTCCGGACTTTTTTAGCCCTGTTTGGTCCGTGGATCACCCGCAGTGCCGGACGCAAGCTGGTACCGGACAGGCCGGTTTTTTTCGTGTCCCTCATACGAACACGGGGCTCCTCACGCCGGGGTAAGTATCGTGCCTGATTAAATAGTACGGTTTCTTTTCGCGTCTTTTACGGTTCACCTCCGCCGGTGACTACCCTTTCCGGCACTCACCACGCATGCCGATGGACGCGGACGGTCTTATATTCCCATCATTGACGGAGTGAAATTATGTATCTTTTTTGGGGATTGATTAAACCCCGGGGTGTAATATATCCGGTTGATGAACGATCGGCTCAAAAAAAGCGTGGTGACAAAAAGTGCCTGTCACTATAAAAAAATTTAACGGGGTCTATGCTCTTTTTTTTCCTTTGCCCGGTTTATCTTTATCATGTTTGGCACGACTATTTTTGAGATGACCCTCATGACATAATACTTCAGCAGCGCGGACATGGTATTCCCCGCGTATGGTTGCCTTGTCTCAGCCCGGCCATTTTATTATTCACTCCTCAGCGCATCGATGGGGTCCATGTTCGATGCCCTCCATGCGGGATACACCCCGGATATGACACAGACCACCACGCCGATAAGCATGGCGGCAGGGACGTACAGGATACTTGATGGCTGGAAGAAATACGCTGTCGTGCCAATCATTGCCTCCACGACAGAGTATCCTATAATCAGACTGCTGATCCCTCCGATTCCTGCCCCCAGGAGCCCGAGAATGAATGCTTCATATATGAACATCCGGCGCACTTCGCCTTTCTCTGTCCCGATGGAGAGCAGGATACCGATCTCCTGTATCCGTTCACTCACAGACATCATCATCACGTTAAAGATACTCACGGCAGCGACAAGAAGCGCTATTGCGCCGATTGCCTCAAGGAACTCAGTCTCTGTGCTCAATGTTGCCGTCTCTGTTTCCAGCTGCGATGTGGCGTCCGTGATCCTGACCGCCGGGGTTTTCGCGTTGGTGTTGATCTTTGCGTCAAGCGCACTTTCTATATCATTGATGTTGTCAACATCCTTGACAATGACATTGACCTGGCTCCACTCATTTTCCCCGCCGTACTGGTTGGTATACCATTTACTGTTCACCACGATCCCGTTATCCGTCGAAACACCGTCAGCAACAGTTCCCCGTGCCTTGAGGACCCCGGCAATACGGAGCTCGGGCCGGGATGACGATGAGAACGACCCGATTTTAATGCGGCTTCCCACCTTGAGGTTAAATTCTTCGGCAATAGTTGACCCAACTAGGACTTCATTTACCCCGAGATCAGTTGTCCCGTTGCCATACGTCTGGTTCAGGGAGAGGAACTTGGAGATGTCGTCAGGGTCGATACCGTAGATAGAACCCCTGCCGGCGACGGAACTGATCGTAAACTCACCATTTGTTGAATAGATGGGGATTACCGTGCCGTTTGATCCCACGACCGATGTGATCTTCGTGAGTTGACTTTTGGTCACTCCTGAAGCCGTCGATGAGGAGGGGGTGAATCCGGGCGGACCCATCCTGACCGTGTCCGATGAGATGACGATGGTGTTTGCGCTGGAGGAGAGCTGGTCCTTGACTTCCAGCTGCATGTTGGTGCCGAGCATTCCCATGGAGGCAATGGCGACGACACCGATCACAATGCCGATGGCGGCAAGCATTGATCGCAGGAAATTTAAGCGGACGCTCCTGACCGAGAGATTGAAGAAGATATCTCCTTTGATCATGATTCTGCAATCCTCCCGTCCACCAGCCTGATGGTATGGTGAGCATACTCCGCGATCTTCGGGTCGTGGGTCACGAGGATAACCGTCTTCCCGCTCTGGTGCAGCCCGCAGAGGATGTCCATGATCTGGTACCCGGTCCTGCTGTCGAGATTCCCGGTCGGTTCATCGCAGAGAAGGATCTTCGGTTCGTTTACGAGCGCCCGGGCAATGGCCACTCGCTGCTGTTGTCCCCCTGAGAGCTGGGTGGGCCGGTGTGCGCTCATGTCCCTGTCAATGCCGACTTGTTCGAGCAGCGCTGATGCCTTGCCGGTCGTGTCCCGTTTCTTGTACTTCAGGATGAGCGGGTACTCCACGTTCTCGTATGCCGAAAGGAGGGGGATCAGGTAGAATTTCTGGAAGATATACCCTATCGTATCCCTGCGCATATGTGTCCGCTCAAGGGTTGACATTTCAGCTACATCTCTCCCAGAGATGTACAATTTTCCCGATGTGGGGACATCGAGAATTCCCAGCTGGTTCATCATGGTCGATTTGCCCGAACCGGAAGGTCCCATAATGGCGATAAAATCGTTTTCCATGATGTCGAGGGAGACGTGATTGAGAGCGGTAAAATCTCCGCTCTCCAGATAATACGTTTTTGTCACGTCGACAAGCTGGATAAGGGGGGTATCGGTCATATCCGATCCCCTCACTGTTGTTTTTTCAGTTTGTGAGAGATCCATTTCCGCTTTGTCCACAGGATGATACCGATGATGAGGATGATCGCTCCGGCGATGACCGGGTAGAACGAACTGATGCCGCCGCCGTTGCTGCTGGTGAAAAGCGACGTGCTGCTGCTACTGCTGCCGCCGGGGCCACCGCTCATTCCACCGGGGCCACCACTCATCCCGCCGGGACCGCTCATGGAGCTCGCGGAGCTGGATGTAGTTTTGGAACTGCTGCTGGCCGTCGAACTGCCTGTTCCTGAAAGTGAGTTGAGATTGAGCGTCTTAGTGGTGCTGTAATCATTACCACTCGCATCTTTCCAGCTGATAATCACCGGGACCGCAGAGAGATCGCTGCTGGTAAAGGTTAATTCGAAACTACCGGAATCATCCGCTGCGATACTTCCGATGGCATATACGGGATAGGTCCCTGTACCGGTTGCCGGCGACCCGACGTTCACGATCACGCCATAGGCATCTGTAATACCGGCATTGGTGATATCACCGGTGATGTCGTACGTTGAACCTGAGGTCGTGAGGGCAACATCGTTGAGAACAGGCACTGCTGCCGTTTTATCCTGTCCGATGTTGATCGGTAATACTACCTCACTGTAATGCGTATTGGCACCATTCTGGTAACTGATATTAAAGGTGAGGTTCGATGCCTCATGGGGGGTAATGCCGAAGGTAACCGCTGTGGAACTGGAAGGAGCGATGGAGGAAACGAGCTCCATGGTCGGGTCTGCATCAATACCTGATCCCACAGGCGTAATCACGATATTCTGTACTTCCCCGTCACGGGTGTTCATCAGGGTGAGCGTCACGTTTTGCTCGGCTTCTGGTGCAAACGAGGTTGGTTTTGACGTGACCGCTGCTATGAGACTGTTTGAGTCCACATCGATCAATATCGGATAATGGATGGCATTCCCGGTTTGCGTTCCGAGGGTAAACAGTGCGGGATAGGTGCCATCCGGCGGCTTTACGGTGAAGCTGACCGAGTATGTGATCGTCGATCCGGCACCGATAAAACTCATGGTCTGCCATGGGTCCTCCTGAACGCTGAGGTGGTCGCTGATGATATCCGGATGGGAAAGCCCGATGGCAGATGT
>JACTVF010000096.1 GCA_019695435.1 Methanoregulaceae archaeon
TCAACAATATGCTGCTCACCCCGCAGTACGGCCCACGGGTCAGGTTTGCTTCGATCCTGACCACCGCCGGACTCCCTGCCGATCCGGTTCTCGAAGAACAGCTCTGCATACAATGCCGACGGTGCGTCAGGGTCTGCCCGGTGGCCGCCATCCCGGGAGGTGGCTATCCTCAGGAATCCACCGACAAGGTTGCCTGCGCAACCCGTTCGGAAGAGCTGCACCAGAGATTCCTATCCCCATGCGGGTGCTGCATCAAGGTCTGCCCGGTGGGGAAGGACCGGGAGCAGTACGGCCGTGACGACATGCGGATGTATGACGAGGAGAGTCCTGTCTCCGATCCGTACCGCCGTGTCCGCAACCATGTCCGTTCTTACGGTTCGCGGTGAAAGTTCGTCATTTACGAAGAGGGGGGCGATACGTTCCGGTCTCACGCCGTATCTGCGGGTGTCCCGGCCCGGATAGACCTGAACAGGAAGTACCCGACGACGCCGAACGTGATAACGGGAGAGACAAAACCGGGGATCTCAAGGCCGAAACTATCGAGGATCATGATAATGCCCAGACAGAAGATCGAGTACATCGCTCCGTTCTTTAAGAACCGGTAGTTCCTGATCGAGTCCACGTTCCTGACCGTAATTTCCCGGACGATCAATGCCCCGATGCCATTGCCGATAATGATGAGTGGGACTGCCATCGTAAAGGCAAAGGCGCCCAGCACCCCGTCGATGGAGAAAGTGGCGTCAATAATCTCAAGATAGAAGATTTTGCTCACGTCCGAGATATCGCCCGAAACCATCTTTCTCTCCTGCTCCTCGGCATTCTGCCGGAACCCGTGGACAATGAAAAACGCGGTTGATCCTATTACCGCCCCAAACGCCATCATCGGGTTTTTACCGAGCGCCAGCCAGACAATGGCGGCGAGGATGATGGAGACGGCGGCAAAGAACCAGACGCCTTTTGTCGCTATGTAGCGTTCGCCCCGGATCCCGAACTCCTTCTTCTCTAAAAAGAGCCAGTGGAGAAAGAGGAAGATGAGAAACGTGCCGCCGCTGATCAGAAGGAGGGGGGCGGACTTCCCGATTGATGCGAGAACGACGGGGTCGCTGGAAAATGTCGCGGTGAGCGCCCCGACCGGCCCGAGAGACGGTGTGGACATCCAGACGATCAGCCATGGCAGCAGGCCCCGGATCACAAAGACGGCAAACAGGAGACCCCAGATGAGAAACCAGCGCCGCGCCTTCTGAGACATTGTCGAGAGGACTTCGGCATTGATGATGGCATTGTCAATGCTCGTGATGGTCTCAAACAGGCAGAGCCCGGCAATGATCAGAATGATGGAGAGGATATCCATGAAACAGGATCAGTTTGGCACCGGACCGGTATAAATCTTGGTGACTCTTGCGGTCTTTTGTGGGTTTCTGGAATCCCGGCCATCTCCCGGGGAAGGAACATGTCTCCGTAAAGTATAAAAAATATAACCGGGTACGGGATCTAAAGTATCTGCGCCCTCCCGCGGGAACCATACGGCCGGGACCGGTGTTATTAAGACAGTGGCAGGCACACTCCGGAGTACAAGGATCGGGTACGCATGGCGTTTGAATGCCAGCAGTGCGGGGAGTGCTGCAGCCACCTGGGGCTGGTACACAGTATTACCGAAGATCACGGGAACTACGAGTTCGTGGTCTTCAACCGTTACACGAACGAGTCTGATATCGTGACCGTGGATGCTGACAAGCACGCATTCTTTGACGACAAAAGCATCTTTGTGAAGCTCCCCGAGGCATGCCCGTTCTTCCGTCACCAGCCGGGTTCGGAGAAGGCGTTCTGTACGGTGCACCTGACCCGGCCCGACATCTGCCGGGACTACAGCTGCTGGCGGATGCTGATTGTTAACAGCACCGGCCGGCGGGTGGGAAGGATCATGTTCTCACGGTACCTCTGCTCGGAAGATCCGCTGGTGACCCGGATTTTTGCAGAGTGCATCGACCCTGTTCAGGAACCTGATGACAACCGTTGGGATGAGATGGTGATCCGGGTGTTTACAAAAAGGGGGTATATGGTGAGGAAGTGAGGGGGGACATTTTTGCCATGGATTCCGCGCCAGTTGCTCCACTCTGCATGGCTCCCGAAAAACGCCCGTAAAATCGTCCGATTGTGATCCCCGAAAATCAAACAGTTTATAGCCCTCTGTTTGCCAAAAAAAGCCAAAATTGAGCCTTATATAACACCTTTTACCACGCCATAGCGGCCCTGTAACGGCCATTATTTTCATTATCAACAGAAAACCCATCCGGGCCATAGTTCGGGCCTTAAAATTGCAATATGGGATCGTTATATTTTGTCCGATTGTCAAAATAAGCCCCATTTGAGGACTTCCTGAAACGGAGCCCGATACGGGTTTCTTTTGGGGTGATCAAAAGGCAATCGGGGCTCAAATCAAAGCCGGATTGGACCGGAGATCACAAAGGTAATGTGAAGGGGGATAGAATTAGTAGCTTCTCGTGCAGGCCGGGCTGATATTCCTATTAACCGGTCTTACGCAGAGTTTCCCCGTCACCAAACACCGGCACGTCCCGGAACGCGACCGCGTCAAAGAGCCCGCGGTCCGTGATCCTCAATGCCGGGATCACCGTGAGCGCAAGGAACGAGAGGTACATGAACGGCTCTGCGATACCCCCCATTTTTTTGGTTGCTTCCCGCAGGGCATCCAGTCTCGCAACAATATCGTGGGCGGGCAGCGTGGACATGAGCCCGGCACAGTCCAGCGGGAGCACCGTAACCTCCGGCCCGTTTACTGCTGCCATCCCTCCATGAGCCTGAATCACTGCATTGATGGCGGCAAGGATCTCTGCGTCTCCCGCACCGGTGGCGATGATGTTATGCGCATCATGGGAGACGCTTCCGGCAATCGCCCCTCTCTTAAAACCAAAGCCGTGCACGATCCCGGTACCGATCCGCTGTCTGCCGTACCGGTTGCAGACCAGGACCTTGAGGAGATCCCGTGCACGGTCGGGGAGTGTGGCGCTATCCAGATCGAAATGCAGTGACTCCGTCATGATCTGGCCGGGTACAAGCCCGATGACGCGCGCCGGCCCGCTCCCGGAAAGCCGGATCTGATCCAGGGTTGGCGTAGGGCACTGGATGGTGCCGGGCATGGCGGCTGAGGCAGCTGGTCCGGGATAGTCTGTCACCGTTTTTCCACAGTGGAGCGTCTCTTTTACGGTAAATGAAACGGGGTCATCAATAATACAAAGATCCGCCTGCCGGCCCGGCGAGAGCGCCCCGCGGTCAGACAGCCCGAAGCGTTCTGCAGCTGAAAGCGTTGCCATCCGGATCGCAAGTTCCGGTTCGAGCCCACAGTTCACGGCAGTCCGGATACACCGGTCGATGTGTCCGTCCCGGGCGAGAAGATCGGCATGGCAGTCATCGGTCGAAAAGCAGCACCGGGATACGTTCTCTGGCGTGACCATGGGAACGAGTGCCGCGATGTTCTTCTCAGTCGATCCCTCACGGACAAAAATATACATCCCGCGCCGGAGTTTCTCTTCTGCTTCTTTCCTTGTCGTGCATTCGTGGTCGCTCTGGAGGCCGGCAAGGATGTAGGCGTTCAGATCCATTCCGGTAAGGAGTGGTGCGTGGCCGTCGCGGATATGCGAGAGCGCAAGTTTTCGCTGGATTGCCGGGTCTCCCGCAAGCACCCCTGGGACGTTCATCATCTCACCCAGACCAATGATACCTTCGCATTCGGCAAATGCGGCAAGCGCTTCGGCATCGAGCGACGCACCCCCAATGTCCAGAGGGGTTGCTGGCACGCAGGATGGCAGCATGTAAAGGATATCGACCGGGGCACTGGTTCGGCCGGCCAGCATGTATTCGATTCCCTGTGCACCGGCAACGTTTGCAATCTCGTGGGGATCAGCGATAACGGTCGTTGTTCCGTGGGAGGCGACAAGCCGGGCATATTCCTGCGGGACAAGCAGCGAGCTCTCGATGTGGACGTGGGCATCGATCAGGCCCGGGAGAACGTACATCCCATGGAGATCCCGCTCACGTATACCCCGGTACAAGTGGCCGATCCCGACAATAATACCGGATTTTATTGCGAGATCACCCTTCTCCCATGTACAGGAAAAAGCATCGAAGATCTCTGCATTCCGGTACACCACATCTGCCGGCTCGGTGCCGCGTGCTGCCGGTATCAGGTCTGCGTATGATCGTGTCATTCACGTCACACTGCAATGTCCCGGATGACGGCTGCCTCGCGCTGTCCGTTTGTGGTAATATACACATATATTTTGTACCTGCCCGGGTCGAGATGCAACGGGATCGCGACAGTGTTCACCGGGCCGGTGAGCATGACCATTGTTCCGGTGGTCAGAAGTTCGTGCTGCTCGAACTCATCCAGTTTGAAGACCCGCACCTGTACCCCGGTATTGACCGGAGTTCCGGAACTCGCGATCGTAACGGAAAGATTGCCGGTGCTGTACGAGACGTTTCCGACAGAGAGCGTGGTACAGCCGGCTGCCGCAAGGAGCAGGACCAGTAAAAAACCAAAAAGCAGGCACAAACGTCCGGTCATATTTCTGTTGTCAGACTGTATCCATAAAAACCTATACCTTTGAAATGCTGGTTCCGTTTAGATCCTGAATATCAGGGAGGTCCTCGAGAACCTGGCCCCTCTTTCGGACGGGACTGGTTTACCCGTTCGGGAATCCACTTTCGTTCAAGGGGGAATTTTTTTGTATCACCCAAAAAGCCTCCTTTGGATAGCGATCAAAGGTGAATAAATTCTTCATGATTTTGGGGGATTTTTTGTATGTTGAACATATCGGGATCTATATCGCATATGTGCAAAACCATCCACCCTGTTTAAAGGGTCCGCCCGGGATAAACTGTACATCTCTTGGTGGTAATCCGGAATTTCAAAAAGGGAACCTGATTGCAGAAAAAAAATAAAAAATCCGAGATTCTGCCCGTTGATTCAAAAAAGCAAACCTATTAAAGGAACCCCTCCACAGAATTTATTAAGGTGATATCATTACAACCATCACATTCTCCCACCATAAAGGCGGAACCGGTAAGACCACATCCTGCCTGAATATTGCCGGATTCTGTGTTCTGGCGGGAAAAAAAGTGCTGGTCGTTGACTGCGATCCCCAGGCCAATGCAACGGCCGGTCTTGGTGTCAGCCCGGAATCAGCCCAAAAAAACATGTATGATGTCTTTATGAGCCGGGTGGAAGGCTTTCCTCAGGTAAAAATTTCCGATATTATCATGTCAACACAAGCCGGGATCGATCTTGCCCCGTCGAGCCTGGATCTTGTCGGGGCAGAACCTTATTTGTACGGGATTGCCTCTCGTGCGGAAGTGCTGCGCGATGCGCTGTTACCCCTCAGGCAGACCTATGATTTTATCCTGATTGACACGCCCCCGAGCATGGGGCAGTTCGTGATCAACGGGCTTTTTGCCGCAGATCACATTATTGTCACGCTCGATTCCGGGTCTTTTGCGCTCTATGGTGTAGGGCCGCTCTTTACCATCTTTGAGGATGTGAAACAGGATCTGGGAAAAGATCTCCACGTCGATATGGCGATTATCTCGCGCTGGGGCGAAGGCGGAGAGATATCCGGGTCTGAACCGGAAATCCAGAAAACAGGAGATCTGGTCAGCTGGCTTCGGTCTCTCCTTGCCCCGCGGCATGCCCCTACCGAAAAAGAAAAGATTGCGGAGGAAGAGCGTGCAATGGAGCACGAACGCCTTGCAGGTATGCTTGTCGAGATCGGGAAAAAGTTTCCCGACGTACATACAGTTCCCTATTCCCCTGAAATTTATGAAGCCCAGAAAAGGGGCATGCCGATCTCGCATGTTGCTCCCGAGAGCAGCGCCGGGTGTGTATATAAATCAATTGCAGATGAGGTGATGAGATGGACATAACAGGTGTAGAACAGATTGTTAAAAAAGCCGCAGACGGGGATCTGTCCGTCCGCGTCGATGAGAGTAGTGCAGGTTCGGACATACGGCCACTGGTACAGCAGGTAAACCGGCTCATTGCAAAGGTCGCAGATACGGCTGAGAAAAAGCAGCGTGCCGATACGATGATCAAGTACAACCCGCTTGCCATCGCGATCCTTAAAAAAGACCGGGCGATCGTAAACGTCAACAAAAAATACGAATCGCTCTGGCGCGGAACCCGCGAGGAGCTGATGCGGAAGCAGCTGTATGATTTTGATATCACCGTCCTCTCCGGTGAACACTTCTACGCCTGCTTTGAAACAAAAAAGCTCGCCGTGAGTGAGTGCCTGGTGAAATGGCCTGATGGCACCCAGAAGTACCTGACCCTGAACGCGATGCCGATGCTGGATAAGGCGGGGCTGGTTGACGGTGCTTTCTATTTCTGGGTGGATACGACCGAGCTCCACGATAAAATAGTGGAGTCTGAAAAGGTGAAGCAGCGGGCAGACCGTATCATCCAGGAGAACCCGTACGCACTGTTCACAATCGACACCAGCCTGTCTGTTCTCTCTGCAAACAGTGCATTCCTGAAACTGACCGGGTATTCCCGCGATGAAATTGCTCATCTCTCGATGAAGGATTTCAAGTACAAGAAAGACAAAGGACCCAGTGTCGAGGCGACGATTGCATCAAAGCAGCGCGGGCATGGCGAATCGGTGATCGAGTTTTCCGCCGGTACACTCACGCTGGACTGGTATTATATCCCGCTTCTCGGTGAAACCGGTGCAGTCGACAGCCTGCTTGTTGTATTCAACGATATAACGGAACGGCGCCGGCAGGAGAAGGAAATTAAAACTCTCATGGAGGACTCCCAGAAGAAAGCGCAGGCACTCTCCGAAAGTGCCGGTGTGCTTGAAACCGGGCTTTCCCGGATGGCTGAGGGGGATCTCACCTTCACAGCGGATATTGTGGAAAACGATCCTCTCGTGATCTTAAAGAAAAACTATAACAAGGCAATTCTCTCGATAAAAACAGTGATCGAGGAGATTGCCAATTCAGCACACCAGCTTGATCTCACCACCACCGAGACTGGCAAGAGCACGCATGATATCTCCAAATCCACCGAGCAGGTGGCGATCTCATCACAGGAATCTGCGGAAGGGGCCAAAAAGCAGCTTACAGAGATCGAAAAGGTCAGCAGTGACGTTTCGGATCTCTCCGCATCCATCGAGGAGATCGCGAGCACCACTCACGATCTCATGATCCATGCCCAGAAGGCAGCAAGCGAGGGAAACCAGGCCGCGGATCTGGGCAAGATCGCTACAGCAAAGATGAAGACCGTGGAGAAGATCTCGGGAGAAAGTGTCGCTGAAATTACGGCATTGAACGAGCGCATGAAAGAGATCTCCAATATTGTCAAGCTGATCGCTGACATCTCCAGCCAGACCAACCTGCTCGCCCTGAACGCTGCGATCGAGGCGGCGCGGGCTGGCGAGCACGGGCGCGGGTTTGCCGTTGTCGCAGGAGAAGTGCGCAGCCTCGCCGGGGAATCCAAGAGCGCCACCAACAATATCGAGACCCTGATTGGCTCTATCCAGAGCAACAGTGACAAGACCGCGGCGGCTATCAGGAACTCCTATCAGGAGATCCAGACCGGCATCGAAAGTGTGAACCAGACCATCGATGTACTCAACCGGATCATCGCCGAGGCCAACGTCGTCGCTCAGGGTGTGACCGAGATCACGAAGGCAACCGAAGCACAGGCTGAAGCAACAAACCGGGTGATGCAGGGTATGGAGCAGACCAACACTCTCTCCCGCGAAACCCGGCAGCGCATGGAAGACATGGCAGCGCTTGCAGAAGAGACGAGCGCATCAACCGAGGAGATTGCAAGCGCCTCTGCAGAACTCTCCAGTATGGCAGAACGACTTAAAGCGGCAACGGAGAAATTCAGAGTAAGGTGAGTTATGGCTGCAACAATTGAGGTGGTGGAATTTGAGCTGGGCGGGGAGCGATATGCACTGGATATCAATCTCGCCCGCGAGATCGTAGAGATGATACCAATCACACCCATTCCCCGGGCTCCACCCTTTATCTCCGGTGTCATCAACCTCCGGGGGGAGATCACCAATATTATGAACCTCAATACGCTTCTGGGGCTTCCCGACAAGGAAGTGCGGGAGAACCAGAAGATCATTGTCCTTGTTCCCGAGGCAGCAAAAGGGAACAATATCGGGATCATTGTCGATGATGTCTCCAGTGTCCGCCAGGTGCCCGAGACCG
>JACTVF010000097.1 GCA_019695435.1 Methanoregulaceae archaeon
GCCGCTCCTCGTGGCACACGGGGCCGCCGGCCGGGGGAGCAAAGGCACCCGCATCCACCAGAGCTGGTACTGGGGCAACCTCGGGATGGGTGCCTTCGAGTTCCGGTGAACCGGGACCGCCAATCACTTTTTCCCGCCGTGCATTTCCGAAGATTAATCCCAGATGAACCACTCTCTCTGTTTCATTACGGTGATTTCATGACATATCAGCGTCCGTTTTTCCTGATCCTGATCGTTCTTGCCGCTGCCGCAATCGTCACGGCCGGCTATACTTCGCAGGGCCCCCCTTCGTCCCCGAAATCTGCCGCCGATACGGCGCTTGCGCAGGCTGATGCAGAATACGCAGCCGCCAACTACCACGCGGCAGAATCGCTCTACCAGCTTGCGCAGGAGAACTACACAGCAGCCGGTGACAACGCTGCCGCAATCAAAGCGAGAAACGGTGTGTTCCGGTCCGTACGCATGACCATTGAATTCCCCTACAACCGCAGCGCCATGGAACAGGCAATTGCAGAAGCGTACCCGAATGTTTCTGCCGAGCGGAGAGCCGGCTGGCTCAACGGCAGCGGGATCGCGAGCATCAAAAGCGATGGCGCCGTGTGGTATTACGAGGGAACTACCGAAAATATCCTGTACCACAACCTCGACCTGATGCAGGAGAGGATGGCGTCGAGAAACCAGACCGCCCTGTACGATCCGCTCACGCACTACGCGTTTACACCAGGGAATGCAATAACCGGGCCATACGGGGAACCGGTCGCATGGGATGGAACGGAAGTGCTCTCCGTACCCCGCGATGAACTCCCGGCAAACGGCACGCTCCGGCTCTGGTTCCCGCTGCCCATCGAGACCGGCTCCCAGACCAACGTGACGATCCTCTCGGTCGAACCGGCGCAGTACGTCAAATCAACGACCGGCACCGGCGCCGATCTCGGGCTTGCCTACCTCGAGATCCCCTTGTCAGATGTCAATGGATCGTTCCTGAATGTCACCGCCACCTTCCGGTTCGTCCAGCACGACCAGCGTTTTATTATCGACCCGGCAAAGGTGCAGCCCTATAACACGACAAGCCCGGAGTACCTGAAATACACCGCATCCGGTAAAAATATCGTCGTCACGCCTGAGATGAAGGCAAACGCGCAGGAGATCGTGGGAAACGAGACCAATCCGTACCTTGAGGCACAGAAGATCTACTGGTATATCGTGGACACGCTGCCGTACAGCCACGCCCCCCATATCTGGCTTGACGCATCTGGCGTCCCGGAGTCCGTGTACGTCCTCGATACTGGCATCGGCGATTGCGGAAGCCAGAGTATGTACTTTGCTGCACTCTGCCGGTCGCTGGGGATCCCTGCCCGTTCCGTGGGAGGGTACCAGCTCGTCCCGGGCAGTGCGGGCACCCACTTCTGGGCGGAGTATTACCTTGAAGGCTACGGCTGGGTGCCGGTCGATGTGACCGCAGCGGAAACGGCGGACTGGTCATACAATGCGACCGCTGACCAGCGCCACCGGTTCAAGGCATACTATTTCGGCGGTCTCGACCCGTACCGGTACATCATTCAGAATGATGTCGATATCCCGCTCACCCCGGACCCGGGCAGCGCCGTCCTCTTTAAGATGGTCGTCCAGTCCCCCAAGGTGGTCTGCGATACCTGTCCTGACGATGTGGACCTGACCTTCCAGCAATACTATACGACAACAGTGAACAGAGCCTGAAATTTCTTTCGTTTTTTCCGGTGTGCCGGGCCGCAGACAACCGCCTTTTTTTCCGTGCGATCACAATTTTGATGCCTGCAGGGCGCCCACGATTGTCCATGATACCGGATGCGGACGACGATCCGTTTCCCCATGTCTTCAAGGTCGACCGGCTCTATCCCGAAGAGCAGGATTTTGTTGCCGATGATACGACCCCCTCTCTCCTCGTACGAGATGGCAGATCTCGATGAGTCGGCAACGAGGATCGACTTGCCTCCGCTGCTGCCCGGGGGAGATCCCGATCCTCCAGTAGAAAAAGTGCCTGGTCGTGCCGATCCTCTAGACGAAGCGGCGGTATCACGAGCTCTGAAAAAGGCTGACGATCAGGTAACCCTTTCGTTTTTCAAAAAGGATAATGAGAAACTGCGCCGCCCCTAGGATGGGCCTGACCTTGGGTAGGGGTCCTCTGGCCGTTACCGGCCCTTTAGTTCTTCGGTGCGGGGCCTGCTTTTGGCGATTCATTACCGGCGGCCTCATCCCCTTCCGCCTGAATGCTCTTCATGGACGGGAAGAGGATGACTTCCTTGATCGAGTTGTTGCCAGTGAGGAGCATCACGAGCCGGTCGATTCCGATGCCCACGCCCCCGGTCGGCGGCATGCCGTAGCCGAGCGCGTTGATGTAATCGTAATCGATCATCTGGGCTTCGAGATCCCCGAGCTGCCGCTTTTTGTCCTGCGCCTCGAAACGCTCCTTCTGGTCGAGCGGGTCGTTGAGCTCCGAGAAGCCGTTTGCGATCTCCATGCCGTAGATGAAGAGCTCGAAGCGCTCGGTAAAGCCCTCTTTGGTGCGGTGGCGTTTGGCGAGCGGTGAGTTCTCGACCGGGTAATCGTAGATGAACGTCGGCTGGATCAGTTTCTCCTCGACCATCTCTTCAAAGAAATACACGAGGAACTCGCGCTGCGTCTGCGGCTTCTCGGTTTCCTTGAGATTGTTCTTTCTGGCGAGCGCCCGGAGTTCCTCGACTGTGTGTGCGAAGATGTCGATACCGGCGTACTCTTTTACCGCGTCCGCCATCGAGAGCCTGTGCAACGGCTTTTTAAACGAGATCGTGGTCTCCTCGAATTGTATCTCGTGCGAGCCGTGGATCTCCTGCACGAGAGTCGCAAGGAAATCCTCGGTGAGGTCCATCATGTCATAGACGTCGTGGTACGCCCAGTAGATCTCCACCATCGTGAACTCAGGGTTGTGGTGGGTGTCGATGTCCTCGTTACGGAAATTCCGTGCGATCTCAAAGACCCGCTCGAAACCTCCGACCACGAGGCGCTTGAGGTAGAGTTCGGGCGCTATTCTCAGGAAGAGTTTCTGGCCCAGGCAGTTGTGGAATGTAGTGAACGGCCGGGCATTTGCCCCGCCGTAGATTGGTTGGAGGATGGGGGTCTCGAACTCGAGAAAATCACGGTCGTTCAGGAACCGGCGGATGGACGAGATGATCCGGCTCCGGCTCCGGAATCCCTGCCGGCTCTCCTCGTTTACGATCAGATCGACATACCGCTGCCGGTAGCGTTTCTCCACATCGGTGAGGCCGTGGAATTTTTCGGGGAGCGGGCAGACCGCCTTCGAGAGCAGGGTGATTGTGTCCACCCATATGGTGATCTCACCGAGCTTTGTCCGGAACACATGCCCGTTGACTCCGATAAAGTCGCCCCGCTCGATGTACTGGTTGAAGAAATCGAACACTTTGTCCCCGAGATCGGCTTTCCGAATGTAGAGCTGGATCTTGCCGCTCTCATCCCCAAGATCCGCGAAGATTGTCTTGCCGTGGTTGCGGATGATATACAACCGTCCTGCGGTGGAAATGCTCTCGGTACTCTTCTCGTGGGTGATCTCTGCAAACTTCGTCCTTATGTCCGCTATTGTATCCTTCCGCTCGAAGGTGGGGGGATAGAGGTCGACGCCTTTTTCCCGCAGTGCACGGACTTTGTCGAGCCGGGTCTGGTCAAATGCAAGAATTTCAGAAGGATCGGTCATCAGGATGCTCCGGGGCAGGTGGTTAAACTGTACCTTATAACTTCGATCTCCAGCGTAATAATACCTACAGCGGCGGACGGCACGCCGGGGAAGGACAGGCAAAAGCGATAAAAAACGGCAGTTGTCACACCCACGGGAATACGTGGGGGAAATTAAAAAGGGATGCGTCCGGGGAAAGAGCGGACTTACTCGGGGTGATGTTTCCTGAAGAGTTCCGAGGCATACTTCGCGAGGCCGTTCACCCCATCCGTGGACGGGTGGACCTCGATAAACTCCTCGAAGTCATGCACGGAGATATGCCGCTGCATGAGAAGCGCGAGGTACCCGGCGATGACTCCGCCCGCCGGCCCCGCGGCGCACATGCCGGTAATCTCGCCGGATACCGGGTCTGCGAGGATCTTTGCAAGCTCGGTATCGCCGTACGGGACCGACCAGTAGGTCCCCGGCCCGGCCGGACCGGGAAGGGCCAGCGATGCGCCTCCCTCGCCACCAGTGCCGCAGAATGCCAGGTCATGGGCGAGGTAGATGGCCTGTGGGATATGGGTATAATCCATGTGCCGCTCGTGCCCGAGGATGTTGTCGGCCGCGACGATCCCTTCGTGACGGGAGACCGGGGTAAGAAATGGCGCCCCGGCCACGTCGCCGCAGGCATAGATACCGGGCACGCTCGTCTGCATCCGGTCGTTTGTGAGAATCTCCCCGCCCGGTCCCTTGTCGATACCACTAACCATCCCGGAATTGGGCACAAGGCCGGCAGCGAGCAGCACGGCACCGGCAGTGGTTTCGGCATCGGTGCCCCCTGCATGGTACCGTACGCCCGTGACCCGCGATGCGCCGGCGATACCGGTCACCGCCGTCCCTTCCTGGATCTCCACGCCGTCCAGTTCTTTGAGCGCGATGGTGCGGAGATGTTTGTCGAGATCTTTCAAAAACCTGCTCCGTGAGAGGACCGTTACGCTGCTCCCGAATGTCTGGAAAATATACGCGAACTCCGCCGCCATCACGCTCCCGCCAATGATGGTGAGCCGTTCGGGGAGCTCGCGGAGCCCCCAGATAGTGTGCGGCGTGTAGACCCCGGGAAGGGTAACCCCCGGGATATCCGGGATGTTCGGCCGGGAACCGGTGGCAATGATCGTGGCCTCTGCCTCGACCGGCTCGTCTCCGATAAAGACCTGCGCACCGTCCACCCGGCCCGCCTTGCCGTAGATCACCTCCACCCCGGCGTTTCTGGTCTCATCGTCAAGGATACCAGCGATCTTCTGCTGGACAGCAAACGTCTCGTCCATCACGTTTGAAAACCGGAGCGCCGGGACGGCATCGGTCATCCCGCGCTCATAAAACCTGCGTGCCGAACTGATGATCCGGGCCACATCATTGAGGGCACAGACCGGCATACAGCCAAAATGGAGGCACTGCCCGCCGATCCCCCGGGATGTCCCCCCGGGTTCGACAAGCGTGACCTTTTTTCCTGCCGTCGCGAGCCGGATCGAGGCAATCCGCCCGGCAGGACCCCCGCCAAGAACAACGATCATACGGTACAGATTTTAGAAGACTTCAACGCCCTCGTCCATCGGTTCGGAGAGGAGCTCCCCGGTGAAGGCATTGACCTCGACGATCTTCTTGCCCCGGATCTGCCAGACCGGGATATAGACCTGTTTGGTGTCGACAGTAATGTTCTTGCGGTCCGGTTTCAGCGTCTTCTCCTCGTAGAAGATCGCATCACCCTTCTCCTGCTTGATCCTGACCTTCTGCGTGAGCCTTTCTATGAGCTCGGTCACCATCCGTTCGTTGGCCTCTTCTTTCGTGATATGTGCATCGGAGACCTCCGCGTTTGCCGGGATCTCGGAGTCCTCAACCTTTGTCCCGTCAAGATCGAGCTTGATCCCGTTGATGGCATTGATCGCACCCCAGCCGTCGGCATCGAAGGGGACGCGCCGGTCCTTGTACACCTGCTCACCGGAGCTCGCATAGTGAATCAGGTAGTAGGGAATAAACCGGAGTTTTGCCGCACCCTGGATTCCCGCGGTGCGGATGGCTGCCTGCTCCGAGAGCTTGACCGGGAAATGGAGGAGTGAAATGCCGGACTGATCCGGTTCTTCCGCCGCCCCGCCTTCACCGGAAGAGGATGTACTGCCGGCCCCCTTCTTTGCCCTCGCCTTGCCCGGTGTGAGATCAAGGGTGAGTTCCCGCGCGACGATATCGGCCAGCACCGCCTCACCCGCGTACTGGACAAACTCGTCAATGCCCCACTGGGTGCAGTTCTCCGTGACAATATCCTTTTCGAGTGTAAAGAGGAGCTTCTTGCAGGTCATCTCGTGGTCGTCTACCATAAGGCTGTAGTTGGTCTTGTCAAACTGCCCGATCAGCTCGGCATCGTTTGAACAGAGCACAAGAAGGCAGTCTCCGTCCCTGACGGCAGACAGATCCAGGGGCTCATCCACCTCTTCGACCTCAAAACGCGCAGCTTCAAGAATGAGCCTCATTGCATTCTTGGCTTTTTCCCGCATGTCGTGTTCCATCATATAGAGATTTCCATGGGCTTATAGAACAATTTTTCTATTGCAATCGCCGAGATTACTACAATGACCCGCCCCCTCAAGTTTGTCGACCAGAATATCGACGATTATGCGATGCAGGTAACCTACGATCCTGCCACGGGAACGGGAAACGTCGTCTATAACCTCTCACTCATAAAAAATGCGGACTTCGAGTACGCTGTCTCGATCTTAAAGGATGCCTACAAGACCGGGGTTTCCGTCAGCGGCCTCGTGAGATTCTATTCATCGGGAGAGCGGGTTGCCGATTACGTTGTGCCCGAAGGGTGCACGGCCATCTGCACGATCTGCAGCATCACGTTCGATGGTCTTTTGATCCGGCGGGGTGTCCCGATCACCCCGATCGGCGGGGGTGTGGTCGAGATCGAGAACCGCGCTCCGATCCGGTTCACGCATATCATCCTCTACGAGTATACGACCATCGATCCGCTGCAGGTGCTCATCTCCCAGCAGATCACCTCGGTGACTGACGTGATGCGTAAGGGAAGCGGGAATATCCTCGCCAATATACGGGAGTTCCACATGGAAGCAGAGTCGCTCGTGGAGAGCGTGCTCGACGAGCTCGCGGACAGCAGTTTCACCGGGATCCTCGAAGTGGGGGTGCCCAACGTCCCGCTGTTGGGTGTACCGGGAAGTCCGCAGTACGTTTCCATCGCCGCGGTGGGCGGTACGAATCCGATGGCCGCAATCCGCGAGGGCGGATGCTGGGTCCAGACACAGGCCATGAAAGGCCTCATGGATGTCCGGGATCTGGTCGAGATCCGGGATTACTAAAACCATTTTTCCTCGTCGTTCCTGTCCGTTTTTTAACGTTTGTTTCTCCTGCCTCACATCACTTTATATGATCCGATATAAATGTGTACAAACAACAACTGCATGTGATTTCCAATGAAATATTATTATACGCTTGCTCTCCTGATTCTGGCAGCAGTATTCTGCAGCACGCCCGCGCTGGGCGCGAACAAATATCTGGGGGGGACCCCGGAAATAACGGCATACATCTCCGGTGTAAACGAGTTCTCCCCGGGGCAGGATGCCACGATAACAGTGGTTATCCAGAACAGCGGAACAAACGCGGTGGTATTTACCAACCAGGGAACCTTAACTCCTGTCGATCTTCCCACGACCGCAAAACTTGTTACCGTGGGGCTCTCCTCCGGGGGTGCCCCGATCAATATCAAGACCGACCCGCAGAATCTGGGTGACATCCCGAGCCCGGGGATAAGAACCGCGAGTTTTTCGGCAAAGATCACCTCAGATGCGACGCTCGGCGAGTACACGCTTCCCCTGATCGTCCAGTACAAGTATCTCTCCAACAGCCTTGCCAATCAGCCGACGAGCGAAATGCTCCAGTACCAGTACACCCCAGTGAATATGACGATTCCGCTCACGATCAAGATAGAACCGGCAGTCCAGATTAACGTTCTCGATGCCGAGACATCCAACCTTGCCGTGGGGATGGAAGGCTACGTCAACCTGACGATCAAAAATATCGGCTACGATGACGGGACGCAGGCCACCGTCACGATCCTGCGGAATGGCAACAGCGCTATCATTCCCAGCGACAACAGCGTCTATATCGGGGATTTTCCGAGAAACGGGACAGTCACCTGCCTGTACAAGGTCGCCGTCTCCAGCGATGCGCAGCAGCAGATCTATCCTATCGACGTGGAGGTGACCTACACCAACACGGATGGCGATACGGTTACCTCGGCGATCGATACGGTCGGCGTGCCGGTGGAGAACAAGCTCAGTTTTAACGTCACCTCTCCCCCGGCGGTCATCACACAGGGGGCAACCAGCGTTATTACCGTGCAATACCAGAACATGGGGACGATCACGGCAAACCACGCGGAGG
>JACTVF010000098.1 GCA_019695435.1 Methanoregulaceae archaeon
CTCCTTGAAGAGATCGGCCGTGAGCACCTGGTCACCGCCGGAAAAGATATCAGTAACCCCGGCCTTATCGGAACAATCGGTATGCTTTTAGAGGTGAGCGGGAAGGGGGCCGAACTCGACCTCGGCCGCGTCCCGAAGCCGGACCTTGCGGCAAACCATATGACCTTCGAACAGTGGGTGAAGATGTACCCCGGGATGGGTTTTGTCCTGACTGCACGGGAAGAACACGTCAATGAGCTTGTCAGGCGTTTTGCGGCCGTCGGCATGACCGCACAGGTGATCGGTACCGTGGATGCCACGCGCGAGCTCAGGATCCGGTATGACGGGGACGAGGCGCAGGTCTTTGATTTTATCAAAAACGGGATCACCTGCCTCCCCCCCGGTGAGATGCCATGCAGGCCGCAGTAAAGAAAATCGGTATTGGTATCGGTTCCGATGCGGAGAAGGTTATCGACAGTGCGTGCCGGGTCAGCGTTCCATGCGATATTATCTGCTACTCGCGGCCGGACACCGGAAAGGTGCCTCCCGGCTGTTCCCGCGTGCGGATAGCGGAGAGCGAAACACCCGAGGCGATGCTCGTTTCCGACCTGATGACCGGTGCGATCGATGCGGCAGTCCGGGGCACGCTTCCGGCAAACACCACCCTGCAGGCACTCAAGGAGGCCGCAGGGGTCGATCACCTGGAGCGGATCGCGCTCCTGGAGACGGCCGGCGGGAAAAAATTCCTGTTTGCTCCCGTGGGTATCGATGAGGGTTGGACGGTCGCGGACAAGCTTGCGCTCGTCCGGAAAGGCAGGCTGATAGCCCGCCGGTTCGGCCTTCCGGATAAAGTGGGCGTCCTCTCGGGAGGCCGGTTCGGCGATGTCGGCCGGCATGCACGGGTGGACCGGAGCATGGCCGATGCCGAACTTGTCGCACGGCTTGGGGATGCAGTGCATTACGAGATTCTTATTGAAGATGCAATCGAATCCTGTGGCCTGATCATCGCACCTGACGGGATATCCGGCAATCTGGTCTTCCGTACGCTCACCTTTCTCGGGGCCGGGCACGGGCATGGGGCGCCGGTCGTAAATATCGATAAAATTTTTGTGGATACCTCGCGCGCCTCACCGGATTACGCGAATGCGCTATTGCTCGCAGCAGCATTGCTGGAATAAATTTTAATTGCGTAAAGTGGCTTATTTTTTAAAATAAACCATTTAAAGGCAATAAAAAATATTCTGCGAAATTCTGGAGCGCGTTTTGCCTGAACGGTTCGGCAAGCCTTCCAATATCGTTTTACTAATCAAAATGGGGGATTTTCCCAAAAAGTTTTTATATATACCAATATACTTTCTTGTTGAGGTAAGAAAAATGGCAGATTTACCAATTGCTGCAGTTGTACGCATTGCAAAGAAGAACGGAGCCGAAAGAGTGGGCAGCGATGCAGCCGAGGCGCTCGTGGTCAAGGCTGAGAAGTACATCGCCCAGCTCACGAAGGAAGCAAACAAGCTCGCGGAGCACGCGGGAAGAAAGACGATCAAGAAAGAAGACGTTGATCTCGCATCAAAGTCCAACTGATCAACTCTTTTTTCTTACTATGCCCGCAAACCGGCGCGGGATTATTTTGGGTACTTTGGTTTTTCGGAGTGACGGGCTGTTTTTTGTAATCGGCAGGTTCCTCCCCTGTCTTCATTAAATCTGCCGCGTTTCTCCCGGTTCTCGCCGCCCTCTGGCTGAATCATCCTCTGGTAAAGATGGGGATTTTGGTTTTGCCGGGAATTTCCTGCTGCAGACGTGCCTGTGTGCCCTTATGACAGACAACTCTTTTTAACATACATGGATCAATCTCCTTTGAAGAACATCTGCATGCACGAGATCTGCCCGCACTGCGGAAAGGTATCAAACGAGGAGTCTCCGCGGTTCTGCAGCGGATGCGGTGCCCGGATGGACGGGAAAATCCCTGACGGGTACCAGGGATATTCCGCCCCGGTGCGGGAGCAGAAGAACCGGTTGATCGCGGGAGTCTGCTCGTCCGTTCTTCCCGGTCTCGGGCAGGTATACAACGGGGAAACCGTAAAAGGGTTTGCCATCTTTATTCTTACCCTTGCGGGACTGGCTGTCTTCCTGATTCCCGGCCTTGTCGTGTGGCTCTATGCGATGTATAATGCATACACTACGGCGGGAAAGATGAACGCCGGGGAGATCCCGTTTCGCGAGACCCGGATGCTCACTATGGTCCTGTTCATTGTGTTCGCTGTTGTGGTGATCGGAATCGCGCTCCTGCTCCTCATCTACCTGGTGATTGACCCCATGATATCGCAGATTGGCACGCTTGACACCGGCAATTTCAACCGGCTGTTTGATACCGGCGGATTAATCTGATCAGCCCCGCAGAAATGTACGTGTTCGATGTACCATTTTAGGTGATTATGTAACATCCACCAAAAATCAGATCTGAATTAAATTTGAAATTATATAACCGCTCTTGGGGGGCTTTGCCCCCCGCCGCTCGGGCATCCCCACTTGCGATAGTGCTGTATAATGACACCCGAAAACGATTTTCTACAGACCAAACAATATATATTTGTTGCCGCATTGGGGCTGATTATTTATAATCACCAATTATTTGACGGGTCTTACAAAATTTGTAAAAAAAATATCCTATACTAACTTTTAGTTAGTGGTGGACTTTACTCAATCACCACATTTTATTGAAAAGGTTGTTTCTCCTCTCCGGCAAACAGGATCTTCTGGAAATGCATATACCCGTTATTTTATGCCTGCCCTGTTTTCCTCCCTGTAGTAAATCCGAACCACAGGTATAGTGCGAGAGGGAGTCACCGGGCATGGAACGCCTGCTCTTAAAAAAAGCGACAAACAGGTCGCGGAGCATGGTGTGACAAATGGACCCCGGCCAAAAGATCCAGCCCCGTTACTCAATCTCCCTTCCGCTCACAAACGACCGGCTGCCATCCTTCTTATTGGCATGCTCATCGATCAGGCGTTTTATCTCGTCGTACACTTTTTCCTTGTCCTTTGCCCCGGTAAAAAGGATCCTCGTACCATCGATATCGTCCTTGAGGTACGCCGCCTCGTCGTACACGATGAGCATGATCTGGTTTTCCGGCCCGAAAAGATGCTCCTCGCTGTCCCCTTTCATGTACCGTTCACGCTGCTCCTTTGTCGGCGCCGCATACTTGTTGTCGTACCGGAAAACACCCGTTATAATCACCCCATAATATACTGGTAAGGAGATTGGGAACCCTGCCCTCCCCTCTCTCGGCACACGACAGATTGTCCCGGGGAAAGAGTCACGCTGGCAGGTTTTAGAATGTTCCCTTCGTGCTCGGGATGCTCTTTGATTTCCCGCTCTTTGCCATTGCATCACCCAGCGCAATCCCGAATGCCTTGAATGCTGCCTCGCACTGGTGGTGATCGTTCCTGCCGGAGAAGGTGATATGGGCCGTGATGCCGGCATGCATGCAGAGGGAGTAGAAGAAGTGCTCGAAGAGATCGGACGGGATGTTCCCGAGCGTTTTGTTGCCGAACATGCCGGTGTAGACCAGGTACCCCCGCCCCCCGCAGTCGAGTGCTACCTGGGCAAGGGACTCGTCCATGGGGATGATTGCGTGCGCAAAGCGCCGGATGCCCCGGCCGTCCCCGATCGCCTGCTTCACTGCATCGCCGATCACGATCCCGACGTCCTCGATCGTGTGGTGGCAGTCCACGCCAAGATCGCCTTTCGCCCTGCAGGTGAGATCGAACCCCCCGTGCTTTGCCATCCCGGTGAGCATGTGGTCGAAGAACGGGATGCCGGTCTCCACCGACACCTTCCCGGTCCCGTCGGGGTTGAGCGTGAGTGCGATCGTTGTTTCCGTTGTCTCCCGTGCAAGCGTAACGTTCCTCATCGAGATTCCTCTAGTGCCTCTGAAAGGTTAATCTTTCCGCTGTACAGCGCCGAGCCGAGCACCGCCCCGTACGCCCCGGCGTCCCGCAGTGCAGCAACATCCGCACGGCCGGACACACCGCCGGCAACGACCACGGGTATGTGGACCCGGGAGATAAGCTGCCGGACCGGTTCGATAGCCACTCCCTGCTGCAGCCCTTCGACATCCACATTCGTGTAGAGCAGGGAACCGGCGCCGAGGTGTTCGAAGGTTTCCGCCCACCCGATATAATTGCCGGCGGTCTCCTGCCAGCCATGGATCGCAACCTCGCCGCCTCTTGCATCCACGCCCGCCATCACCCGGTCGCTGCCGAATTCTCCGGCCAGCTGCCGGATGCTCTCCGGCTTCTGGATTGCAAGGGTGGAGAGAATAATCCGGGTCACACCGGTCCCGAGCCAGCGGCTCGCGTCCTCAACGGAACGGATCCCGCCGCCGAGCTCGATCTCAATATTGGTATCTTTTATCAGCGCCTGGATCAGGTCCGCGTTCTTTGCCGACTCCCCGAATGCACCGTCAAGGTTGACCACGTGCAGCGCCTCGGCACCGGCATCGAGCCAGCGGCGGGCACAGGAAAGCGGATCGCCGTACGCGGTCGCACTCTCCCGTTTTCCCTGCACGAGCTGGACGCACCTGCCCCCGAGGATATCGACAGCAGGAAAAATTCTCATAATTATCAGCGGATCATCCGCTCGATGGACATGACAAGGATGTCCCGTGCGCCCGCCCGTTTCAACGCGTTGATCAGCGCGTAGACCCGCTCCTCGTTCACGACCGCGTGGACGGCGACCATATCCTCGGTCGATGCGACGTCCATGACGGTCGGGCCGGAGAGCCCGGGCAGCACGCTTTTTATCTTCTCAAGCGATGCCCGTTTCACGTTCATCATCAGGTAGCACTGCCCGCGTGCCCGTATGACGCTTTCGAGAGCAAGGTGGATCTCGTCGATTTTTTCCCGTTTTGTTTCAAGCGACTTCCGGTTTGCGATCAGAATGGTAGAGGTGTTGAGTACCTCGTCGAGCACCCGGAGCCGGTTCGTTTTTAAGGTGTTTCCCGAACTCGAGAGATCGACTATCGCATCGGCAATCCCAAGGTGGGGCGTCGCTTCGCAGGCCCCCCCGACAAGGACGATCGTGACCGGCACGTGCCGTTTCGCAAAATACTGCCTTGTTATCACCGGGAACTCGGTCGCAATCTTTGCCCTTTTCAGGTCGTGGGCAGATGAGATATCCGAATCTTCGCGGACGGCAAGCACGAGCTTCGCTTTTCCGATCTGGAGATCGAGAAGTTCCTCGACATCAGATTCCCGTTCAACCACCATATCATGGCCGGTGATGCCGAGGTCTGCCGCCCCCGTTGCCACATATTCGGGGATATCGATGGGCCGGGCAAACAGAATCTCCACGTGAGGGTCGAGCGTGCGGGCAATCAGCCGGCGCTCAGCAACATCCGGCAGGTGGAGGCCGCTCTTTTCCATCAGGTCCATGATCGGCGCTGCTATCCTGCCCTTGTTGGGGATGGCAAGCCGGATCATGCCGGAAAAAGGGGAGAGTTCGCCTGGTGCCGGGGCGGGTGTCTTTTTATTGCCCTTGTTCTTTTCAGAAGGTTTTGAGTTCGCCACGGATTACCTTCTCCGTGACACTCGTCACGTTCGCAAGGTTGTCGTCAACGATCGCATTGATCTCGCTGTTGATCTCCTTCAGGTTAACCCCTTTCTTGGGCAGTACCTGGATGCTTGCCACGAGCGGGAGATCGATCGGTTTTCCGATCTGGGAGAGCAGGCGGACATACATCTCCTCGATGCCGTCGACCTTTTTAACCGACTCCTGCGCAATCTGCGTTGAGAGGAGATTGTAGATCTTACCGATATGATTGATCGGGTTCTTGCCGCTCGTGGCCTCCATGCTCATCGGGCGGTTGGGGGTGATAAGCCCGTTGCACCTGTTGCCCCGGCCGACCGAGCCATCGTCTCCCATCTCTGCCGATGTGCCGGTAACGGTTAAAAACACGCTCTTGTTCCTGATGTCGTCCGCGGTGTTGACATGTACTACGACGTTGCGCTTCGTGCTCTTTTTTGCCACCTTCCCGATCTCTTCGGAAAGGAGTGCCATGTAGTCCTGGTATTCTTTTATGTCCGCACAGTACTTGTCGACAATGGCGCAGGCGATGGTGAGCGTGATCCTGTTCCCGTCGCGCAGGCCCATGATCTTGATATCCTGCCCGATGGCGGGATATTTTTTGCGGAGTTTCGTGTCGATATAGTCCGAAGTATTCCTGATGATGGTCTCCACATCGGAGAACGGTGCATGCCCGACCCCGAACGAGGTATCGTTGGAACGCGGGACCTTGCCCGTCCGGGGCTTGAAGACATCCCGAAGATCGGTTGAACCGGTGCCGAGCCGGCTGTCGATCATCACATCCCTGGTCAGGTTGAGTTCGGGAAGGATCTTGTGGAGGTACGCGTGCGCCGCTTCAACCGCGACCACATCGGTCGGGACTGTGACGCCATTGAATTGCTTTGTTGCCCGGCCATCGATTAAAACATAGATCGGCCGGATCATCTTTCCGCCGCCGAATTTCGGGCACGATTCTCCTGCGACGACTTCACCCTGGTCGGTGTTGTGGTGCAGGACTGCACCGAACTCTTCGAGATACACCCTGCAGAGTGCCTGGGAGATCGATTCTGCAATACCGTCTGCGATGCTGTCGGGATGACCGAGGCATTTGCGCTCAACAAGTTCAATCCGCTGTTTTTCGAGAGGGATCTGATTCAACGCTTCAATCTGAATATTTCGTTTCATTAAAATTCCTCGGTTTCTCCGTAATCGTACTAATACAAGAGACTGGATTTCATATAACGATTTCTTCTTAGGCAAAACGGCAATATCCGGTGTTATCGGGCCGGATTAAAAATCAGATAGATGCAGTCTGCACCGGTTTTCCCGGTCAGCGCCGCAGGAATTTCTGCAGGATGGTCATATCGCTCCCCTTGGGGGTCTTTTTCACCGGGGGGCGCCGTGGCGGGAGTTCCTCTTCTTCCTCGTCTTCACGGACCTCTTCAATTTTTGGAACCTTGCGCTGGTGGGGCGTGGTGGTGACTGCAGGCGCCGGGACGGGGCGTGGGATGGTTTTTGACAACCGCGCCGCCGGATCGGTTCGCGAGCGCCCGAGACGTGTCCCGCATCCCGGGCAGAAGTTTGCCTCTCCCGGGAGTTTCTTTCCGCAGTTATGGCAGAACTGCGGGTTGTCTGCCGGCTCTTCGGGTACCACCGTCCTGCGCAGGGCCGGGATCTCCTCGGGGACGACCTCCCGCACAGGTTCCGGCAGGGAACGGCGAACGGGTTCGGTGGTCACGCTTCTTAACGGGCGAACCGAAGCCTGTCGCACCGGCTGCACTGGATTATTCATCGCCGTTCGCACCGCTGCATGGACTTCCGGCTTCCTGACCAGCTGCGTATCGCCCCTCACCGGGGTTGGGATCCCGCGGGCTACCGGAACCCTGCGCTCTGGCGGTTCCTCTACAGTCCTGACCTGCACCCGTCTCTGGGGCAGGACTTCCGGCTCGGGCTCCGGTTCAGGTTCCGGTTCGCGGGCAAAGGGAATCAGACGTTTTACCGGGGGCTGGCGTTCGTGTTCTTTGAGGGGTTTCCTTGCCGGGTGCAGTTCCTCCTGGCGGACCGGGAATTTTACCGGCCGGGCCGGGGGTGCTGCCTCCGGCTCTTCTTCGGGCTCCTCTTCTGCC
This sequence comes from Methanoregulaceae archaeon, assembly GCA_019695435.1. Lineage (GTDB taxonomy): Archaea > Halobacteriota > Methanomicrobia > Methanomicrobiales > Methanospirillaceae > Methanoregula. Next base: position 7,669 of record JACTVF010000098.1, read on the forward strand.
GGCGGTTCCTGCCCTTTTTGCGGTGGTGCTGCCCGGCGCGGTTTTTTTGTCTCCGGTTCCTGGCTGAGCAGCGAGATCCAGTCATCGATCTCCCCGGTGCGGTCGCTGCCGTTCTGGGTAAAGACCAGTTTCATGGTCTTGACCTCATCATCAGCAGATTTTACCGAGAGCACCAGCACCGGATCGGCATTCTCCGAGTATTCCACGATACTGTCGGCAATCGTGTCACGCGGAATGTCTTTTGCGGTTACCTTGAGTTTCTTTTCCTGGGTATCGATCAGGAAAATGCGTTTGTTGGTGAGGTAGGCATGGAAAAAAAATTTTTTTACGGATACGTTGAGGGACCCGATCAGCACCTGTTCGCCCGGCTGGAGGATGGCAGAGAGCCCTCCCTCTTCCTCTTCACCCTCTTCCTGTTCCGGTTCATCGGCGGGGGGAGCTGCCGCTTTTTTCTGGACCGGACGGGGAGGGATGTTCCGCTGCGGAGCCTGTGCGCCTTTGCTGCCTGCGGATCGTGCCGGCTGCTGCGGTATTTCACCCCCGCAGTATCCGCAGACCTCGACATTATCCCGGATATTCATCCCGCAGTGCGGACACTTTTTCATCCAATGTCTCCCTGTCCCCTTACCGGAGTAGATAATTATAATGTTCGCATAGGATATGAAAAATTCTCTGATCTTCTCATGATCCGTCCGTATTACAGTGGTGAGGCAGGAATCTTAAAAAAACGACTGCACAGGCCGGATACTGCGGTGTCGATGGCATTGTCGTCCGATAGTTCATGAAGCCAGATGACAGGTGTGCTCCGGAACGCGGTGACGAGGCTGTTGATCCGGCAGGCAGTTTCATCCCCGTCGCGATAGCACTCGTCGGCAGTGATCTTCCCGAAGGAGCGGTCAATGAGATCCGCAAATGTCGCATGGCAGCCGGCGACATGGCAGAGTTTTCCCTGCAGGTACACGACAATGAGCCCTTTCTTATGTGCCTGTTCCTCATCCTCCATGGCAAACGAGCTGAAATCCTCCTCTCCGAACCGGTTCAGGAGCTGCCGGTAGAGAGGGTCGTTTTTCTTCCGGAGTTCCTCAGTGACCGGGCCAAGCCTGAGCGGGAGGTACCGGAGGTACTCCTGTTCAAAAAGCGGTTTTACTTCAGCAAAGGCAGGGATTTCGAGGGCCTGTTGCACGGTGCGCTCTGCATGGCTGAAGAGATCATGCCGGGTTCCACGTAAAAACCGGAGGCTGGCGGGCCGGAAATAAAGGGTTTTTGCGGTACCGGTGACGACCAGGGTCCCGTCCCTGAGGGTGGAAAAGGATACCGGGGTGCCTTCGACCGGCCGTGCAGGTTTTTCCGGCCGGTGGACCAGCGGAGGGGGGATGGGAATTTCGGCTTTTTTGGACGCCATGCGGTACCGTGATGTGGCGATGCGGGGGGCCGGCCGTTCGGGAGTTTCCTCGCGCACCAGTGCCGCCCATTCATCGGGATTCCGGCAGGAATTGAGGTACTGCCGCCAGCGGGGATCGGCGATCCGGGCGATCGAGACCAGCCGGAACCGGTCTTTCTCGGGAATAAATTTTGCACCACAGTGCGAGCAGTCGAGATAGTAATCGGTCGGAGGGATACCAAACAGCCGTTTTCCGGTCACCTGACTGAGAATGCCGGTTTTGCAGACCGGGCACCGGGCGAGCCAGGCGTCCGTTTCTCCAGCGGAATACGGAGCACTGCCGGGCAGAACATCACCCGATCCAATGTGCCAGGTCCATGGGGAAAGCAGCCGGATCCCCCGGATCTGCGTATGGGTGGACGTATCGAGCATCTCGGCTGGTTCGGCAAGGCCGGCTATGACGAGAATTTCGGCAATGACCGGTGCGGTCGCACCTTGTTCGCTCCCGATGCGTTCACTCAGGCATTCGCCCAGCCCGGGAAGGGTACCGGTTCCCCGGGTGACGGCCCGCAGGGGAAGGGTCCTCAGGACTTCGGCATTCAGGCATTCCAGGGTTGCCCCCACGAGGTCCCCGGTGATTTCAACACCGTTCCTGGTAAAGGGGAGCCGCTCAATGCGGCGGCTGATGGTCTCGCAGGCAAGCGCGTGAATATTTTTCGGGATTGGGAGGTACTGGGGGATTGCCAAGGGACATCACGCTGCTGCTATTCGTTGGAAGGGCTGGCGGATAAACGCTTGCAGGCAGGTCCATTGTGCGGGGGACAGGTATGCACCGGTCCGTTCCCGGGCGTCCCGTGACCCTTTGATAATCCTGATATACCGGAAAGGAAAATCCCGGGTACGATGAAAGTAGTTATTGCCATTGCACCGGAAAAATACCGTGACGAGGAGCTGGCCGCGCCGGTCGCGGCCCTGAATAAAGCCGGGATCGCCTTCGATATCGGGTCAACGCGCCCCGGCACCTGCACGGGCATGCTGGGAGGAAAGATCATTGCGGGGATCTCGTTTGATGATATCGACCCGAAGAATTACAACGGCTTGATCATTATCGGGGGCTCCGGGTGCCAGGAGCATCTCTGGGAGGACGACCTGTTAGTAAGGCTCGCGATCTATTTCCACGAGACCGGTAAAGTCGTCGCTGCGATCTGCCTTGCGCCGGTGATACTCGCGAAAGCCGGGATCCTCAAGCAGAAGAAGGCGACCGTCTATGACAGCTCCACTGCCGTGCTGGAGATGAAAAAAGGAAAGGCGATACTTGTCGGTAAGCCCGTC
>JACTVF010000099.1 GCA_019695435.1 Methanoregulaceae archaeon
ATATCCTCACACTTGGGAAAACGGTCGAGACAGTTCTTGCATCGACAACCCTGCCGCTTATCCTCGAAGGGAGTAACGAGCCGAAGATCGACAGCGAGGTGTTCCTGAAATGCGGGGAGACCGGGCAGGGCGAACGCCTGCTGCTCGGGACCGCAGAAGCAGGACGCTACCGGAGCATTGCCGCTGCTGCACTCGCCTATAACCATTCAATCATCGCGCAGTCCCCCATCGATATCAACCTCGCAAAGCAACTCAATATCCTCCTTACGGAGATCGGCGTCCAGAAAGATCACATTGTCATCGATCCTTACACCGGCGCGCTCGGCTACGGGTTCGAGTACTCGTATTCTGCCATGGAACGGATCCGGTTTTCCGCACTTAAGGGTGATGCGGATCTTGCGATGCCGATGATCTGTGCCCCTTCGGATTCGCTCACGATAAAAGAGGTACGCGAAGCTGACGCCGGTGCCAGGAACGCTATCGCGGTGGAATGGGAGTTTGCAACAAGCCTTGCCGCTGCCGTTGCAGGGGCCGAGATTGTCTGCGTCCGCCACCCGGACACGGTAAAACGGCTGAAGGCTGCATTTACCGGACTGAAAACCCGGTCTGGGGTGTGAACATGGCACTCAAGGCCCTTGACATCTACAAACTCCTGCCCAAGAAAAACTGCAAGGAGTGCGGCGACCCGACCTGCCTGACCTTTGCGATGAAACTTGCCGCGGGCAAAGCCGATATTGATCTCTGCCCGTACCTGGACGAGAACGCCAAGTCGGTTCTCGGGGCAACAACCCGGCCCCCGATAAAACTCGTAAAACTCGGGGTCGGCGAGCGTTCGTTTGCTGTCGGCGAGGAATTTGTCCTGTACCGTCATGACAAAACCTTCTATCATCCGCCGGGTATCATGTTTAAGGTCGAGGATACAGAGAGCGAAGAAGAAATCATGGCAGTAACTGCCCGGGTGCGTGACGAGACACTGACCCGGGTCGGTGCCGACTTAAAATTCAACGGGACTGCTATTGTCAATACAAGCGGGACGGCCGGTGCATATGCAAAGGCCGTTGCGGCCGTGGAAAAAACCGCAGGCCTCCCTGAAGTCCTCGTCTCGGATAACCCTGCCGCCCTTGCCGCTGCGCTTATTCTGTGCGGGAGTTACCATCCTCTCATCTGTGCGGCAACACAGGAAAACTACAAACAGATGTGTGCCCTTGCAAAACAGTACGGGTGCCGGCTCGTGGTCCGGGCTCCCGCCCTTGATGCTCTCGCCCAGCTGACAAAAGACTGCGCTGCCGAAGGCGTCAAAACCCTTCTCATCGATCCCGCCCCGCAGACCCTGGGGGATTTCATTACCCGTTCGACCGCGATCCGGCAGCTCGCCATCACCCGGGTGGCACCGGATCTCGGGTACCCGGTATACCTGGACGCAACGGCATTCGATGATGAAGATGCCGCAATTGCCCTTGGAATTGTCAAGTACGCATCTGTTATCGTTACATCCCCGCTATCTCCTGCATCCGCAAAGGCCGCGCTCACGCTCCGCCAGAATATCTATACCGATCCGCAGAAGCCTATCCAGATGAACCCCGGGCTGTACCGGGTCGGCACGCCGGGCAGGGATGCACCGGTACTCATGACGGTCAACTTCTCCCTCACGTATTTCACGCTCCAGGGGTACCTTGAATCAAGCCGGGTCCCCTGCTTCATGCTGATCGTGGATACCGAAGGGCTCTCGGTGCTCACCTCTGTTGCGGCCGGCAAGCTCAACGAAACGCTTGTCCGGGACGCGATAAAAAAATTCGGGGTCGAAAACGAGGTCACGCACCGGAAACTGATCATCCCCGGGTACTCTGCTCCCCTCTCGGGACGGATAGAAGAGGCAACCGGCTGGAAAGTACTCGTCGGGCCCCGGGACGCAGCTGAGATTGGTGAATATCTCCACCAGGAATGGAAACCCTAAATGCGTACCATTACCTTCCTCCCCGGGTATAACAAGATCGTTGCCCCCCGTGGGACGACTATTCTCGATGCTGCCCAGCGTGCCGGCATCAACATGAATGTTGTCTGCGGTGGGCAGGGTAAGTGCGGCAAATGCGTGGTCTATGTCCAGTCCGGCAAAACCGAGTTTGACCGGCAGAGGTTCGGACGGTTCTTTACCGAAGAGGAACTTAAGCAGGGTGCCTGCCTTGCCTGCGTGACCACTATCCAAGGTGATCTCCAGGTTTTTATTCCCGAAAGTACGCTGATCCAAGAACAGAAGATCCTCGTCGACGGTATAGATACGGAGATCGAGTTCCACCCGTCCGTGAAAAAATATTATGTGGAGCTCCAGCCGCCGACTCTTGCCGATCCGTCACCGGACCTCTCACGGCTGCTCTGGGGTATCCAGAAGAAAGGCGGCCCGGTTGCGGAGAAGATGTACGCACCGCTTGAGGTGATGCGCGAGATCCCCGCCCTGCTCCGGCACAGCGACTGGAAGGTGACCGGTACCATAGCCCTTGTACCCGGGGGCTACCGGCTCATCGATCTCCAGGAAAACGATACCTCGCAACGGCTTTACGGTGCGGCGGTTGATCTTGGCTCTACTACGGTCGTTGCTTATCTCTGGAACCTGGTCACCGGCAAAGTGGCCGCGGTTGCCTCCAATTATAACCGGCAGATCAGCTGCGGAGAGGACATCCTTGCACGCGTCAATTATGCCCAGAAGAACGGGATCGAGAAACTTCAGGCCCTTGCCGTAGAGAGTATCAACGCGGCGCTGACCTCGGCATCCAACTCCGCCGGGATCGATCGTGAGGATATCTATGAGGTCGTTGTTGCAGGAAACACCGTGATGACACATATGCTGCTTGGCATCGATCCTGCATACATTATCAAGGAACCCTATGTCCCGGTGGTCCAGCGGGCACTCTCAGTGGCAGCGGCAAGGATAGGGATCACCTGCAATAACAACTGCGGGCTCTTTGCCTTCCCGGCCGTAAGCGACTTTATCGGCGGCGATATCATTGCCGACATCCTTGCCTGCGGCATGAGCGAGAAAGAGGAGATCTCGCTTCTTGTCGATATCGGGACCAATTTTGAAGTCGTTCTCGGCAACAAAGAATGGATGTTTTCATGTGCAGGGGCTGCCGGGCCTGCACTTGAAGGTGGCGAGGTGCTCTTTGGCATGCGGGCAAACCCCGGCGCAATCGAGAAGATAACGATCGATCCGACAACCCTCGAACCGGTGTTTTTCACTATCAACGGGATCAAACCCCGGGGTATCACTGGTTCAGGATTGATCGACATTCTTGCCGAATTGCTCTCGACAGGGGTTATCGATCGGACCGGGCGGATTAATAATGAGCATAAAAATCCCAGGATCCGTACCGGTGCACACTTCCCGGAGTACGTGATCGCGTGGGCGGGTGAGACCGATATCGGGAAGGATATCGTGATCACAGAAAACGACATCAAGAACCTGATCATGAGCAAAGCATCCATCCATGCTGCCTGCGTGACACTCATGAACGAGGCCGGTGTAACCCGACTCGATATCGCCACCATCTACTTTGCCGGTGCTTTTGGTAACTACATCAATAAGAAAAACGCGACGATCATCGGGCTGATCCCGGAGATTGATCTCGACCGGATTAAAAACATCGGAAACGGCGCTGTGGCAGGGGCGAATCTCGCGCTTATCAATCGCAGGCAGAGAAAGCTTCTTGATGGGATCGCGGGCAGGATCGCCTATATAGAGCTCAATGCGGAGCCATCCTTCATGGATGAATATACCTCGAGTGCATTCCTCCCGCATACCGATCTTTCACTCTTCCCCCGTGTACAGGTGCTCCTCAATTCTCTGCGCGAGAAAAAAGGGGTCTCCTGATGTCACGGATGATCCCGTCCCCGAATTCCCGTGCAACCGGCGTCGGCGCTCTCCCGCACACCGACCCGGTGCTCGCGTGCAGTGACGTACTTGAACTATTCCCTGAATTTCCCTATGCCCCCACGCTCCCGGATCGCGGGCTCCTTGAAAGCATCGTTTTTAACGACTCCGCACAGCTCCCAGGCCGGTTCATTCGCGAGGACCGGCTGCTGTATGATAGCACCCGGGATAACACGGCCGCGATGGAGCAGGTATACCTGGATTTTGTCGAGAAAGATTTTTCACGGTATAGCCTCGATAGTGCACATGCCTCCGCATTTACCGAGATGATGACCCGTCAGTTTCCGAAAGCGCAGGTACTTAAGTGCCAGGTGACCGGGCCGGTCACATTCGGGATGCAGGTGGTCGATGCAGACAAACGCCCGATCTACTACGATTCCCAGCTTGCGGATGTCCTCTCGAAAATGATCGCCCTCAAGGCGCGCTGGTGCGAGAACGAGATGCAGACCCGGACCGGCGTCAAAGGGACGCTGGTCGTGCTCAACGAACCCTACTTTGCCTCGCTTGGCTCTTCGGTTGTGCCGATCGATAAGGAATCCGTGCGGGCTGGCTGGCACGATATTGCGTCCCTTGTGAAAGGCGGGCTGGGCATCCACTGCTGCTCGAACACGGACTGGGGTTTTGTTATCAGCCTCCACCCTTCGGTGATCTCCCTTGACGCGTATGCGACGGCAAAGGAATTCCTTCTCTATGCCGATGCGATACGGGAGTATATGGTAAGGGGAGGTGTTGTCGCATGGGGGATCGTCCCTGCCGAGTATAAACTATTTGTCGGTGAGACGGTCGATTCACTGTATGCACGGTACTGCGCGATACGCACCCAACTGACAAAGCAGGTACCGGCAGAACTTTTCGACGCGCAGTCACTGATCACCCCCAGCTGCGGGATCCGGTTTGCGGACCGGAATGGCGCTCTGGAGATCCAGCGGGCAGCCGCCGAGATCTCCCGGAGGATCCGGGCAGAAGCGAAAATTCCCTGATTATTTCATGAGACCCTTACCATGACCCCGCGCCCGTTTACCATTGCACTTTCAGGAAAAGGCGGCACCGGCAAGACCACCATCAGCTCGCTCCTTGTACGGGCGTTCATCGATGCCGGCGAATGCCCGGTGCTTGCTGTCGATTCCGACCCGAATGCGAATTTCCATGAAGCCCTCGGCGTTGAGGTTAAAGAGACGCTGGGCAGCATGCGGGAGGAGGCCTTCACCCGGAACATCCCGCCGGGCATGAACCGGCACGATTACGTGCGGTTCCGGTTCCGGCAGGCGCTGGTGGAATCAAATGGTTTCGATCTCGTCGCGATGGGCCGGCCCGAGGGCACCGGCTGTTACTGTTTTGCAAACGATCTCCTCTCGGAATGTATGCAGCAGCTCGAGCGGGAGTACCGGTTCCTCGTGATCGACACCGAGGCCGGCATGGAGCACATCAGCCGGGGCACTATCGGGAAGCCGGACGTGCTGTTGATCGTAAGCGATCCCGGGGCCCGGGGGCTCCGGACGATCGCCCGAATACGGGAGATTGCCATTCAGCTGGGGCTTGAACCGTCACGGATCCATGTGATCTTCAACCGGTACAAGGCCGGCACAGCCCCGGTGGATATCGGAGACGAACTCCCTCTCGCAATTATTCCGGAAGATCCCGCGGTTGAGGAAGCAGACCTTGCAGCGACTCCGGTATCGCAGATCCCGGAATCCAGTCCGGCATGGCAGGCAGTCCGCGGGCTCGCGGGAAAACTTATCGAAATGGCGCATGCAAGGCCGGACGAATAATCCCTTAAGAAACTATTAAAAAAATTTACAGGAAAACCGCTGCGGCTATCACGGTCGTCCACAATCCGTTCTTGTCGCCCTGCGCAGATTGGCAGACGTGTTTTGTCCTGATGATCTTGCCGCTTGCCTTGTAGGTCTGTTCGCGCTCCTGCCACGCGGCATTGGCGTCGAACTCGATACCTAGCGTCGTCGCAAGCATCGTTGCCGCAAGGTCCTCGGCATATTCTCCGGTCTTGTCCTGCGTCTCACCATAGGCGTGGTGCTCGGAAAGGTACCCGTATTCTTCCACGTCTTTGGGAAGTGCGAGTCCGATTGCGGCAGAGACCAGCCGGTTTGGTTCGTTTGTCTCGTTTCTTGCCATCACGCAGAACGTGATGCCGCCGGACTGGAGTTCCCTGAGGCCGGTGCGGGAGGGGATCTGTTTGCATTTCGGCGGGAAAATGCTCGACACATACACGAGGTTGCATTTTTCGATACCGGCCTTTCGCAGCGCCAGTTCGAACGATGCAAGACGATCTTTATGAATTCCCACCCCCTTGGTGAAAAAGATCCTCGTTGGAACAAACATAAATTTTATGGTATCTGTGGCTTTTTTAATTTTTTGTCAGAATTCCGTAAAAAAACCATTATATTGCAGGATTTCCAGATCTTCCGCATCAGCGCAAGAGCGTGTTTTTATCCGGATTATGATTACCGAAAGCAGGATCAGGATGCCGGCAAACTTTTTACGATTCCGAGTAGTTCATCCATGCGATCGATGACAAAATCAGCACCCGAATAATCCCGGGTCTTCGAGAACCGGTCCCCGTACCGGGCATACACCGTCCGTATCCCAAGTTTTTTACAGGGTTCGATATCCCTACGGGGACTGTCGCCGATGAAAATTGCATCTTCCGGACGAGCATGAATCGTATCAAGTGCTGTAAGGAACGGGGCAGGGGCCGGCTTTTTTATCTTAACTAGATCGAAGGTTACCATGCAGTCAAAGAGGGAGGACAACTCGCATTTGCTGAGCCTTGGGATAGCGTCTACCCTTTCTGCATCGGTCACGATCCCTGTAGCAAACCCCATTTTACGGATCTCCCGCAGGGTTTTTGTGACACCGGGATATGGGATAATGTGCCGGAGTTTTTCTGTTGCATAGATCCGGCAGGCTTTCTCATACATTCCGTTCGTTGAGATCTGGCGCTCCTGCATGTACTGCCGGATATTTTCCGTGGATTCAAAGCCGTGGGATGTGTTGAGGAAATATGAGAAAAGATCGTCGCCATCGTCATGCCCAAGGTGACGCACTACGCAGTCACATGCGGCAACCTGCGCTCCGACAAGGTCAAAGAGCGTGTTGTCCATGTCGAATAAAATCGCATTGACAGGTCTCTTGCGAGTTTCCCTGTGGGGGAAATCCTGATTCACACAAGTACCTGAGGTCTCGTTGACTAAAATATAACCGATGGAGGTAATGAAGCGGGTGTCCGGCCCGGTCTATCAGGGGGGATACGTTAATCAGACCAGCCTCCCTTGATAAACGAGACTCGCATGGCCCGTAATAGTGCCGGATCCCCGGGGTCTGCCCGAGAGATTTCCCCTTTTAATTGAGACAGGATATACCAGTACCTGATATACCCTGTCCTCTCTTATACCCGGGTTTAATCTTGGGTCTGCGGATTATTTTTTCGAGACAAGCGTGTGTGCATCTTTATCGACTTTGTAGGATTTCGGGTGCTCGAGAAGATCAAGCGCATTAATCTTCATATCAACGAGTTCGGAATAATTGAATGACTCGTATTTCTTCTCACCTTTCTCATCCCAAAAAACGACGATCCCGTTCTCCATCTTTTTGCTGCTGACAATATCGTACATAATATCCGATCGGGAATGGGAGGTAATGAAGGTTACTGCATTTTGGGGCTCTCCTGTCTGAAGAATTATCGCGTCCATTCATCCCCCCTGCCAGGATCGTGGGGAAATATTAAAAAAGATGATTTTGGAGGGGTAGGTTTTCCGGATAAAAAATAAGGTGATTGCTTAATTTAAGCCACTACAATAAACTAACCATACGCGGCGAGTAGTGGATGAAGTTACGTGAGTTGGCACAATATATCGGAGATGAAGAGAAGGCTGAACAGGCCTTACTTGAATTGGGAATACTCAAACTATATACCACCTGTCCCTTTTGCGGAGATGATCATATAGGGAGAGTTCGAAGATTCAAGTTCACATGGTATCATTGTGGCAAGGAGGGGGTTAGGCGAGGAAGTATCTTGGAGGGGCTGAAAATACCTTTCACGAAATTTCTCATGGCGATCACGTTGTTTGAGCTCGATACATCGGTGAGGGAATCAGCAAAACAGCTGGGTCTGGCAAAACAGCTGGGTCTGGCATACAATACCGTCTATCATATCCATCAAGTCCTTCGTCATGCTATCTTCATCGCCGAATCAGATAACGGATCATTCTCCGGAGAGACCGGGATGGATGAATCCTATTTCGGAGGGAGACGAAAAGGAAACCGGGGTCGGGGTGCAGCCGGGAAAGTTCCGGTCTTCGGGATCCTGGAACGTGGTGGCAAGGTAAAAGTCGAAGTCGTCCACGATGTTAAAGGGGATATTTTGCTGGAACTGGCTATCAAAAAAGTCAGAAGAGGCAGTCTGATCTATACCGATCGATTCAGAAGGTATAACGGGCTGGTCTCATACGGATTCAAACACAGACGTATTGATCATGGTAAACGGTTCGCTAATGGTAAAGTCTAC
>JACTVF010000100.1 GCA_019695435.1 Methanoregulaceae archaeon
TCGTCTCTTGCAATCATTTCCTGCCAGTCTGTATAGATGTCCACACCCGGGAATTTTCTTGCAAGATAATCCGCCCGTTCTTTTGATATATCTGCCACTGCCCGTAAATATCCGGGAGGCAGTGAATCCGCCCGTTTCTGTCCGATCAGACCACAGCCAACAATTCCAACATGCACCCTGCTCACTCCACGGTAAGATTTCTATCCTGAGGAATAATCCGCCTCAGTGTATACACATCGCTGTTCATGAGTGCCAGTGCCGCATCCGGCAATTTCTCCCACGGGTCCCAGATTGCACTGATGAGTTTCCCGGTGATGGTTGCACAGGCATCCGTTGTGAGGAAGTGCACAAGATCCGCAGCACGGTTTTCCGTGTGCGGATTTTCCTGGGAAATGTGGAGGGCACTTTCAAATTCAGCACTGCCGGCATACTCTTTTCCTGCGCTGATGATATTTTTGGTCAAATTGCTGCTCATGGCACCGGGCGCAACGCAGTTCACGGTTATGCCATACTCCCTGACCTCCTGCGCAAGCGTTTCTGAAAACCGGACCAGCCCACATTTGGCCGTGGCATAACTGGAGAAATTTGCCCGGGGTGCCGTGGCCCCGCCTCCGGAAATATTCACAATCCTGCCATACTTTTTCTCGATCATGCCCGGGAGAAATCCCCGCGTAAACTGGACCGGCGCAAGAAGGCAGACATTAAGACAGGTCTGCCATTCATTCCAGTCGTTGGTATGAACTGGACCAATCGGGCCTTGAATTGCGGCATTATTGATCACAATATCCGGGTTTCCTGCATTACTCTGGATTTCTGCAATAAGTTTTGGGATAGCAGCTGGATCCGAAAGATCGGCAGCAAAATAATGGATATTCTGGTGCTCACGAGCCCCGCATGAAAGCTCTTCGGTAGTCTTTACCAGATCAGTTTCGTGTCGTGCAACAAGGACCAGATCATCTCCGGTCGTCCGAAAACGGTCAGCGATCTGTCTCCCAAGTCCCCGTGTGGCTCCGGTTATAATCACGAGACGGCGGGACGGGATCATCGTCTCTCCATTACCCAGAGATTCTGTTCAAGGAATTCAAGTGTCCTGACGATGCCTTCATGAATCGTATATTTTGGCTTCCAGCCGAGGGAATGAATCTTTTTGCAGTCGAGGAATATGAACGGGTTATCGCCAATCCAGCCCCGTTCCCCCCCGGTATAGCGGATCTCGGGTTTGAGATTCAGGTGACCGCATATCCAGTTGATGGAATCTTTTACTTCACAGTACTCGTCAGTCCCCAGATTGAATATGTTCACCTTATCCCGGGATTTTTCCTGTGCGATAAAGATCGCATCTATGCAGTCCTGAACGTAAAGATACGATTTTTTCTGGTGCCCATTCCCGAGAACATCAAGATGATCCGGGTGGGCGCGGAGCTGTTTGTAGAAATCAAAGACATGGCCGTGCGGATAGCGTTCCCCAAGAATGGAGACGAAGCGGAAGATCCATCCCTGGAATCCGAACCCCTCGCAGTACGCTGCAATCAGCCCTTCTCCCGCGAGTTTGGATGCACCGTACAGTGAAGTCTGGACCGGGAACGGGGCGTCTTCAGGAGTGGGAATAACCTTCGCCTCACCGTAGACCGAGCCGGTTGACGAAAATGCAATTTTATTGATGGAATTTTTCCGCATTGCTTCGAGTACGTTGAACGTTGCAATGGTATTCTGGTGAAGATCTTTTGCCGGGTGCTCCGTGCCAAAGCGGACGTCAGCGTTTGCAGCAAGATGAAAGACAAAATCGCAACCAGCCAGTGCGGATGATAATTTTTCCTGATCCAGGAGATCCCCGTTGATCACATGGAACCCGGGATGTTTTTTTGCAGTCTCCAGATATTCCGGAATTCCCGTGGAAAAATTATCGTAAACGGTAACCGCGTCTCCCAGAGAAAGTAACCGGTCCACAAGGTTACTGCCGATAAACCCGGCGCCACCGGTGACAAAATAATTCATGATATTATCCTTTTAGGAAGGATAAAATTTAAAATTCCCCTCCAAAAACCGCATGTATAGGCGGTGTGTTCGACAATATATATTATCGGTATTGTAAATAATAATCGGATATCTCTTTGTTGAAAAAGGATCTTCAAAGTAAAAAGCAAAATTGTTAATAGGTATATAATTATCATTATTAAAAAAAATCGAATGGATATTATTATTGATATTAATGTAATTGTAGCAATAATTGGAGGGACAATTTGGATATCAAATAATTTATTATTCACTCTCACATAACCCCAATAAAACATTCTCCTCGCAAATCCCTTTAAATCAGTATCATGATTATGAATGACAAGCGCATTCGGGGTATAAATTAACAAGCCCAATTTTTGGATTCTATTATTGATTTCAGCATCTTCACTTATTCTTCCGATTTGTTTTTCAAGTTCTGTATTAAACCCCCCAATCTTTAATAATATTTGTTTTTTATACATTGAATTACAACCACTAATACTTTTAACCACTCTTTTATTTTTAAAAACTCTGTCTTGAACGGATGTTGCGCTGCCCAAAAAAGTATTTAACGCAAAATAAATTGATCTTTTCCAAAGTTCTTCACTATGATATATTGTTCCCCCCCCTACCCCAACTACGTTATCTCTAAATTCTTTTAATAAATTTTCAAGCCAATCGGTATATGGGATACAATCTGAATCGGTAAATGCGATATAATCCCCTTTAGCATTAAGTAAACCAACTTGTCTTGCTCCAGCAGGTGTTCCAAATTCCTCAAATAGAATTTTTACAGGAAATTTTTTAGCATTCTCGATAGTTTTATCCGTCGAATGGCCATCAATAACAAGAACTTCAATTGGTTGAATTGTTTGATTGAAGATGGCGGTGAGGCAGGGAATAATCTCATCTTCAACATTTTTTACTGGGATTATCACGGAAACCATTTGGGACATTTAAAAAACACCCATGCAAATTGGTACATAATCTTTGCTATTTATTAATGGACTTTATTCAGTCCCTTAACAAAAATCACGAGGTAATTCAGGATTAACCCGGCAATCACGAGAAGCATACCAAGTACCAAAATAAATGCACTCCCAATAGCAAGAACGTTATGGAAAACTCCGACCGTTTGTAATTCGTTGAATACCCAAAGCTCAGATAGGAAACCCCCCACAATAAGAATGCATCCTGGGATCCCAAACGCGGGCAGAGGCCGCCGGTAACTGATCAATCCGATGATTTTTGATAAAACCGACAGTCCATGTTTCACCGGATTCTCCGATGACGTACCCTCAATATCATAACGAACATTAATCGGCACCTCGGCAATCTTTAGCCGATTATCATTTATTTGTATCAATACTTCAGATCCAGCTGACATTCCATCTCCATATAGATGGATTGCATCAATAGCCCGTTTACCATATGCCCGGAATCCGCTTTGGGAATCACTAATATCGGCAACACCGGCTACCTTTGTCGCCCTGTCAAGGACTTTCATCCCGACTTTCCGGTATCCGGGGATGTGGTTACCGTTACCCTTCACGAATCTTGATCCTATGACAACATCAGCATCCTCAGTAACCAGGGCTTCAAGAAGCCGGCCGACCTCTTCTGGGTTGTGCTGGCCGTCTGCATCCAGAATGACAAGGGCTTCAACGTGAAGTTCCCGGGCTTTGGCAAAAATTGACTGGAGCGCCGCACCGTATCCGGAATTTTTTTCATGGTGAACTACGAGTGCCCCTACTTCTTCTGCGATCTCTCCGGTTGCATCCGTAGATCCGTCATCAACGACAAGCACCTGATCCACATACTTACGGGCACCAATAATGGTTTTGGCAATACATTTCTCTTCATTATACGCAGGCATCGCAGCGAGGATCTTGATCGGGTTGCCCCAGTTCGGATCCGAAGGCGGTAACGATAAATTAGTCAACTGGATTTCATTTACGATGAGGCCATGGGAGAGAAAATGGTTGATGATGTCTGATTCGATATTATACCCATCGGTTTTGAAGTCAAGGTTTTCCAGTGCTTTCCTGCCGAATGCCCGGAAATCTGACTGCGGGTCGGTGATAGATTGTTTAACATCAATTTTTTCCGATTGAGTCAATACCAGACTTTTAAATTTTTGCGGAAATGGGACTTCACCTCTCGTTTCGATATAGTGAGATCCGATCACAAGATCCGCATCACCACTGAGAACCCCTGCTGCAATTTTCCGGATATCATGAACAGGGTTCTGCCCATCGGCATCAAGCACAACTGCACCTTTGCACCCCAATCCCCACGCGCTCCTGAGACCCAGAAGAGTTGCATAGGTTTTTCCGGTATGGATGTGAAGTTGTATCACCTCGGCTCCTGCGGATTTTGCAATCTCTGACGATTTGTCAGTGGACCCATCATCAACGACAATTACGCGGTCCACATACCGGGATGCCTGGATGATGACCGACCCGATTGTTGCAGAATTATTGTATGCCGGAATGACCGCTATCAGACCCTTATGAGGGGAGAGATCTGCTTCTTTTACGTGAATCAGGGAACCATCCGGATGATGGGAAAGAGTGGAAGATGCAACGTTGAAGTCTTTATCGGGTATGGGTAAGGTTGTTTCTGCCATTCGATACCACGTTGTATATTTTCAAATGAGAGAATATCCGGCACAATTGATATTTAATAAAACTATTTTACTTTTTGATCATTTGTCTCGGCTTTACTATATAATATATATTTACAGATGAATCTTTCGTCATTTTCCTTATAATTTTGTGAGAGGTCATCGCATCGAGGGTGTCTGCCGGTGCCGAAGGCAAGGGCTGATTTGAGAAAATTGTCGTGAGGCAATTTTCGAGTGTGCCGCAAGCGGCGGATCAATGAATATAAAGCAATACAAAAACGGTTCTGGAGAACTCTTCAAAACATGTTTCTTAACGCTCATGGGGGCTTTTTGCAGGTGTTGCCTTTCCTCCCCCGCACGCTAGAGGCATCCCCCCATAGAGCGATAACCCCGGGAAGGTAATACCACATCATCGCATTGCGCAGGGGCGGTTCTGGAGGACAGGCACTGTTCCCTCCGCTACTATGTGCTTTGAGATTTGTAAAAAAACAAGGGTTTCTATAGATCTAAAAAACTTTTTTGCCCTGCCGTACCTTGGAGAGGAGAGGTCCTGATGCGGGGATCTCTCACAAAATTTCCTGGTAACAATGTTCATGATTCCCGTGTGAACCCGGTCGGTTCATGTCGGTTTTACAGAGCCTGTATAACCCGCATTAAAACAGGGCCGGTTGTTATACCCGGTACTTCACTCATTTCAGATTGGATCGATAAAACCCCACAAAAACCGGTAGTAGTCATGTAAAAACCGGAACACCCACTTATCTTCATCATTTTTCAGTACACCCCCAATCCGGATTCGGGTCTATAGTGGCATCCGGGGACCCGATCGGGTGCCGGACCATCATCAGGCCGGTTAAAAAACACCTCCTGCAGAACACCGCTAAAGGGAGAATATAACGCCCCGCAATGTGCCCGGTTTTGGATTTTCGCCACAAATCACGGGATAATTTCCGTGGTGGACAAACCAGTCCCGTTTTTGTGTCCACCACCGGACCCTGAGGGGAAAACAAGCCCGTTCCGGCCCCGGATTGAGAGAGCAGGACCGTCCGTCTGGGGACAGGGTGGTTATACACCCACGGGAGGATGAATGATCATTCAATGTTCATGGAGGATAATTCGAGAGAAGTACTGATACCGGGAATTTATCCTATTCATATCCTTCTCGTCAGCATGAGGGGTAATAAAATTCAGCGATCCGCACAGGATATCCAGCGCGCAGGCATTATCTGCGGTTATCCCGTACGACCTGCAGACAAATCTTCACAATCCTCTCAAGCTGCCTTCCCGTCACCATACGGGTTATCCCATGTTCGTGATCCGTCCATCATGGTTCCGGGCCGTTTCAGTGTTCTCGCGCAAGCGTTACACAGAGTTCAGTGAGGATGCAGACCTTCACTGCACCCTGCCTTCACCATCTGAAAAGAGCGTTCGGGAGAGGGTGGGGCACACCCGAATCCACGCTCGCGGAAATTCGAATGCCGCCCCGGTCAATATACCGGGATAAGTTTGGGTCGATAGCGTGAGAATTCCTCGACAAACATCATGGGTTTTCCCGAACCCTATACCCGGATTAACCGATCATAAGAATTAAATTAAAAGGAACTAATATTACAACGTGTTCTACCTGAGGTGGCGTACAATATGAAGAATATGAAGAACGTAGTTTTGGGAATCGCTGTCATAGCTATCATCCTCCTGGCGGCGATCCCTGCAGTATCGGCCTTTTCGGCCACATTGCCTTCGAGTCAGGCGACAACCCTGAATCCTGGCGATACTATCAATGTTCAGATAAGCGGACTCGCAGTGAATGACCAACTGGAGTACAGGATCACCTCTTCCAACCTGCAGATGTCGGCAAATACGGTCTCCCTCTCCAGCGTCAACATGCCGTTCGGGTTCGCCACTGGGACCGCAAAGACGACGCTCGCGACCACGGGGCTGTCTTCCGGGGGCGCCACGCTGACGGTAACACGGCTGAGTGATGGTACCCAGCTGATCTTGTCCGGTGCCACCATCACCACTGCATCAAATATTTATAAAGGGAATTATGCCGTTTCAATCACCGGTACGCCAACGGCCTCAAGTGTCGGTATCGACTATAGTGTATCCGGAACCGTTTCAGACGCCAACAGTGGCTCGGGGACGCTCATTCTGACACTTGCAAACCTCAAGTCGGGCGTCATTACTGTTGAAGTTCTTGATAGCGGGACATCACGTCTCTCCCAGGCATTTACCGTAGTGCCCGCGGGCTCGGTAACAACCGCCCCGTCCTATACCCCGGGGACCACCACAATTACTACACCGATATCTGTCCCTGTATCCTCGGGAGGAGTCAGCGCAACGCTGGCGGTACCGGCGGGTACTTCAGTTACATCAAGCACCGGGGGGCAGGTAAGTACGATATTCAGCGCACCAGTCACCACAGTTCCTGATTCCTCGTTCGGCAAGAGCGGAACCACGTTCTCATTCATTGGACAAGCGGTGGAATGCGGACCCTCCGGAACCCAGTTTGGCGGGGCGGGTGCGACAATCTCGTTTACCCTTACACCGTCTCAGTGGACTGCCGCTCTCAGCCAGGCAAATGGTGACATTGCTGGCATAAGCATCAGGTACTATGATATCGGATCCGGCACATGGATTGCAGTCCCCACGACCGTCAACGTAGGGCCTTCCTCTACCACGGTCACTGCCCAGGTCGCCCACTTCACCACGTACGGGATGTTCGGGCAGGCACCAACGCCAGATACGTCTGCTTCTGGTGGTGGCTCAGCTGCCGCCGCACCGGCAGCAGCTCCGGCAATGTTGGCACCAGTGGGATATTCTCCTACAGCGGTAACCCTGTCTCATGATGCAAACGGGGTAGTCTCACAGGATTATACCATAGAAACAGATCCGGCGGCAGGATTCTCCTCGGCGGTGGGGATCAGCAAGGGTACGCAGGTGGTCTCAGGTACCGGGCAGCCGGTAGGTGAGGTATCCGCCACACCTCTCCCTCCGGGCACGCCTAACGCCTCGTTCAGCCGGGGGGGCAGCACGTTCGTATTCTCCGGATTCTCCGTAGGATGTGAACCCGCCGGTACCCGGTTCGTCGGCGGGAATGCGACCATTTCGTTCTCCCTTACACCGTCTCAGTGGGCCGCCGCTCTCGGTCAGGTAGATGGTAATACCGCGGCCATGACGATCCAGAACTATAACAACGTATCCAACACGTGGCTGCCAGTCACCACGACCGTCAATACGGACAGCCATACGGTCAGTGCCCAAATCACCCATTTCAGCAC
>JACTVF010000101.1 GCA_019695435.1 Methanoregulaceae archaeon
TGTCACTGGCTGCACCATAGGCAAAGACAATATCTGCATTACCCGCCGAGTTGCTGTTCTTTAAGTAGAACACGCCGTTCCGGAATACTCCTACGGTAGCCATGCCATTGCGCTCCCAGACCACCGGGATGTCACTGGCTGCACCATAGGCAAAGACAATATCTGCATTACCCGCCGAGTTGCTGTTCTTTAAGTAGAACACACCCTGCCGGAATACTCCTACCGTATCCTTACCCTGACCAGTCCAGTCTCCTACGAGCGGGGTGTCACTGGCTGCACCATAGGTGAAGGCCATATCTGCATTACCTGCAGAGTTGCTGTTCTTTAAATAGAACACACCCTGCCGGAATACTCCTACGGTCTCCTTGCCCTGACCAGTCCAGTCTCCTACGAGGGGTTTATCACTGGCTGCACCATAGGTGAAGGCCATGTCTGCATTACCTGCCGAGTTGCTGTTCTTTAAATAGAACACACCCTGCCGGAATACTCCTACGGTATCCATACCTTGGCCGGTCCAGTCTCCTACGAGAGGAGTATCAGTGGCTGCACCATAGGGGAAGACATTGTCTGCATTACCTGCCGAGTTGCTGTTCTTTAAGTAGAACACACCCTGCCGGAATACTCCTACAGTGTCGCCAGGGGCTGCTGCAGATACAGCAGGAACGACAAGCAGCAGCAGGAGAAAGAAACATGCACAGAAGAACATGCTCCGCACCGGAAACCGCTTCGCCGAAATTCCTGCGGGAAGTACAGAGGTCGGTTTGGTCCGGATTGTCAGGGGGCCACGTGTCATTGGTCGTGGTGGAGAAACGTGCGTGCCCTTCCTGTCCATCAATAGTCTTTTTAATCTCCAGCTCATCTTGCTTAACTTTTTAGTTATCATACAACATCCCTTTCATCATCATTTAACTGGTTTCCAGAAGCGATATCTCCGTCAAAAAATTTCCGATGCATTTTTATTGAAAACGCATCTCAAAGCACTTTACAGTAAGACCGCTCCAGATGATGAAATATACTTAATAACTTTATTTAAAACTTGTTGTCTTCTCTAATTTTTGAAAAGTTTCCTGCGCCTTTAAGTTAGCGGGAATAAGGACAAAACCGGAAGATTTATAATTCAGGATGTATGCACCTGACTCCGACAAAAGAGCTAAGAAAACCAACGCTTGGCAGAACAAGCCCGGAATGGAGAGCAAGCGAGCGTGAATCCAGCAAAATGCACCATGACAATTTCATCAACTTTCTCATCGCGACCTGTTCAGACATGTACTCGTTCGAAAGCATCCCGTTGTCCGTTCATCCCTTCGGGCACTCATAAGACCAGCTGAATAGTTACTTTTAAAAAATAGAAAATTACGACCTGAAATAATATCCAATTCCTCGAAAAGAGGTTTTGTCGAAATTCCCGGGAAATTATTTCAGGATCGTTCAACCATCGGCGTTCTTCGAAAGCCTCATGCATTTTTCTCGGCAAGCATCCCACTGTTGAAAGACGGGGGGGGAAGGCAACATGAATGATCCAGAACTTCGTTTATGGTACATGTTTTAGTAAGGTTTCTCGGCCAGATTTCCTGCCGGGAGACCGTGGCTTCAAAATACTTATGATTGTTTAACATGAGAGAAGTACGTGGACAAATAAACCGATGTGAGCCTGCACCGGAAGAGTATCATTCAAGGAATTTCATGTCATTCACAACCCCAAAATGGAATTCACGTACCGGTCTTGCGGTCATCCTGCTTATTTTCATGGCAATTGCTCTTGCCCTCCGTCTCATTCCGGCGTTGTTTATTAAGAATACAGGCTTTTTGTATACCTTTGACACGGATGGCTGGTATACCCTGCGCCAGATCGAAGTAATGGTGCACCATTTCCCGCAGTACAACTGGTTTGATCCCATGACTGCGTATCCCACCGGGAAATTTATCGACTGGGGACCGCTCTATCCCTTTATCGCTGCGGCCCTCTGCCTGATCACCGGGGCGACATCGCAGGCTTCGATCGTTTCTGTGGCTGGCTGGGTTTCGCCTATCATGGCCGCGCTCATGGTTCCGGTCGTGTACAACGTTGGAAAGACGATCTGGAACTGGCAGGCCGGGATCGTCGCTGCCGGCCTTGTTGCTGTCATATCCTACCACTATTTCTTCCTCTCATCGTATGGCCTGATTGGTCACCACATCGCCGAAGTTTTTATCAGCACGATTTTTGTACTAATCTACCTCTCAACCATCGTGTACGCACGATCACATGGTCTGGACCGGGGCAATATTCGTACATTTTATGTGCCGGTTCTGCTTGCCGCCCTAGCAGGGGTGACCTATTTCTGCGCACTTCTTGCATCGCCGACCGTAATCATCGTACTTGTGGTTATTGGGATCTATACTATCGTGCAATGCATCGTGGATTATTGTACTGGTCATTCATCCAGCGACCTGCTGGTTGCAAACGGGATTTTCCTTTCCCTCTCTGCCGTACTCCTCGTTGTTTTCGGGTTTCATGCAACCGGAATTTCTATCGCCCAGTATTCGCCC
The DNA here is from genome assembly GCA_019695435.1 of Methanoregulaceae archaeon. Lineage (GTDB taxonomy): Archaea > Halobacteriota > Methanomicrobia > Methanomicrobiales > Methanospirillaceae > Methanoregula. The sequence goes on from JACTVF010000101.1 coordinate 2,530, forward strand.
GGGCTTGTATACCTCCACCTTGCATTGCTCGCTGAAACCATCGTGCTTTTCGCACTATCCCACGTGTTTTGCAAAAAGAAATTTCCGTACCTGCTCAGCCTTGTGGTCCTCGCGGGTGCCTGCAGTGCGGTAATCCTTCTGTATCCACCGTTTACTGGAATGGCGCAGCAGGCATTTGACCTGCTTTTTGGTTCCATGCAGTTCTCGGTAGGTGTTGTAGAGACCCTCCCCCTTACCCTCCCAATGGCATGGAACTTTTTCGGGCTTTCCCTCATTTTGACAGCGGGCGGGTTCTTGGTTCTGGGATATTATATCATAAAAAGACCGCAGGCCGACTGGATCTTCCTTTTGATCTGGTCGATTGTTATGCTCCTTCTGACCATCAGATACCAGCGGTTTGACTACTATAGCACGGTCAATATCGTACTTTTGAGTGCCATCTGCATTACGGAGCCCTTCCGGTGGCAGGATCGCGGTGTGACAGTAAAATTCTCATCGATCTTATCCCGGGTCGTCCCGACCCCTCCCGCAGAGTCCGGTAGTGAGAAAAACGCTCAGGAAAAACCGGCGGGTGCTCATGAACGTTCCGGGCAGAAAAAGAAAAAACCCCAATCCCGAGAGAACCGAGGATCCCGGGGAACGCTTATGCCCCTTTGCCTCACACTGGTTTTTCTCCTTACCATCGTTCTTGTCGGTATTTCTGTCTGCAGGGATATCGTACTAGGACTCAATACCCCTGATCATGAATTGTCACCGGACTGGATCGAATCAGTGACCTGGCTGGGAAATAATACACCTGCCACGGAAGTCGATTATTTCGGCGAGTACCCGTCCTCCGGATATGTTTACCCCAACTGCTCCTACGGGATCATGACATCATGGGATGCCGGCCACTGGATCACATTCTTTGCGCACCGGATACCGATCACAAACCCGTTCCAGGATAACCTTGCCGGCAGCAATGGAGCTGCTGCGTATTTCCTTGAGCAGAATGAATCCCGGGCGACTGCAATACTTTCAGGATTGGGGGGGCGGTACATCATTGTCGATTCAAACCTCGCGGGGGATACATTCACCAGTCTTATCCCTTGGGCGGATGATTCGACCGATATTTCGCCGTATATCACGTGGTTTATGCTCCCGGAGCCCGGTACTACCAAAATCCTGGACAAGGTTCACCGATATAACGACGGGTATTTCCGGACCATGGTCTCCCGTCTTTACAACTTTGACGGCTCGATGACTACGCCAACAAACGCGGAGTATATCGAGTACGAGATCCGGCAGGTGCCGGCGGCAGGGGAATCAGCTGGAGATGTAAACGGGTACGCGCGGGTGATTTCCGGTGATACACCGGTGCATATTTCCTCGGGAACGGGCAATCTCACGCTCATTCCGGAAGGCCAGACACTCTCTGTATCGGACTATGCCGGTCTCTATTCCAGTCTCCCGTACGAGCCGGTCGCGACTGTCCCGGCCCTGGAACATTACCGGCTTGTCCATGAATCACCGGGAAATGCGACTGTTGATGTATTTCCTGAATCAAATCCGGTCACTCTTCCCGATATAAAATCGGTCAAGATTTTTGAGTTTGTCAAGGGAGCACAAATCACCGGTGACGGGATCATCGAGGTCCCGGTCATCACCAACACGGGACGAACCTTTGTCTACCGGCAGGCAAGTGAGAACAGGATGTTTATCGTACCCTATCCTACTTCGGGTTCACCATACGATGTCAAAGCGACCGGTCCGTACCATATTCTCGGGACTGACCGCTACGTCAATGTTACCGAGAACGACGTGGTGCAGGGCAACCCTGTTTCCTGAACCGATCTTTTTTTACAGCCATGCCTGCTGAACCTGCAATTTTAGTACTGACTGGAGAATCGCCCTTCCTTTTGATAAGTGTCCCGGCATTTGTTCACAGATATCTGCCCGGAAGCCGGTCTTGTCGACCCTTTCTTTGTATTCACCGAACGGTAATACCCCCCACGTTCCGCTGTGATGCGATCCCGGTTGTATGCTGCTGCGGTTGCGGCACATGCGTCACGTATCTCCTCATGATGTGCGAGTGCTTCGCAGATCCTGTCTGCAGGATTTTCTGCGGACAGGGCGGACAAAACCCGCTTTTCTCAGTAATGAGATCCCGGATAGAGATAATATCGTAACAATCAGAAATACACCATTTGCTCAGAAATTCTGAGTTTACAGCATTATAGAGACACTACCACTCCAGAACTCGCGTTATGGAGAAGACTGCCTCAGGAGACTATCCCCAGTATCAGTGTTTTTGGTTAGTCTGTGTGATAAAACGTTCAAGTTCTCTTAAACAAAGATCAATGAGAAATAATTTTGGGGGCTGCACAACTATCGGAGTTCTTCGAAAGCCTCATATATTTTTCTCGGCAAACATTCCGCTGTTGAAAGAATAGTGAGGGGGAGTTACCTATGGATGATCCAGAACTGCACGGTGATGAAAGAATTCTCATCCGGACTGCGGGAGTCCATGTAAAATCGATCTCGTTTGAAGCAATCCTTACTAACAAACGAATTGTCCTTATCGACAGAATAAAAAATATCCTGCCCCCAAAAGAGATCCCGCTTGCCACGATCCAGACGGTGGAGGCCGGAGAGAATGCGATTCGAGGGACGGTGATCACGCTTGCATTGGGCACAAAGGACGGCAGGATTCGGCAGATGGTGCTGACATTCTCTCGCGAAAGTGGTGGAAACCGGGCAAAAGAACGCAACGAATGGGTACGATTGATAAAGGAAAACATCATCCCGTCCTTTGAGCAGGTCAGTACGGTTGTTTCTGGTATTGACCCGGCAGAAAAGGCTGGCCCGGTGTCCATCCCCAAATTCAAGATTGTCGGATCCCCGGTACCGCAGACACCCGCTGCACGTTATGAGCAGGCTGCAAAGCCACAGCCGGTTAAAAAAACTGTAGAATCACGTTCGGCGGCATCGTGGCAGGCTCCTGCACCGGCACCCGCACCGGCATCCGAATCGATACTCGGCATCTATTGTACCCGATGCGGTGCGAAGGTACCGGAAGGTTCCGGTTTCTGCAACAAGTGCGGCTACCGGATTATAGTCACGGGCGAGGTGCCTCAGGTTCCGGTCGCCATTCCGCCGCCCGCCGCACCTGTGCAGACAGTAAAAACAGGAGGGCCAATTGATCATGAGATCTCGTACAGGGAACCCCTCATCGAACCCTCCCCGGTAAACGTTCCCCATGATCCTCTGTTTACAGTCCCGCCGGAACCTGCAATAGTACAGAAGACACAACCAGCAGCAGCCCCTGCATCAGCGCCGCCGCAAAAAAGGTTCATGCCCCGGTTTTTCTCTCCAAAGGATAATCCCTCCCCACCCCCTGTTCCCAATTCTAGGTCAACCGAAACTCTTCCGTCCATGCCCCCCGCTAAACCCCGGAGCAGGAAGAAACTGGTTTTTGCCCTTGGAATCGTTATTGTCATCATTATAGCGGTTGTGGCTGTCGTAGTTGTCCTGCCAAAAACGGGATCCATCAGGAGCATTCTGCCAGGGTTCAGCAGTTCGGGATCTTCGACGACGGCAACGACCGTGCCGGCTACGCAGGTCATGGCAACGTCAACCACACCGGTGATAATTAACCAGGCGGCATCAATCATCACATCGGTGCCGGTCACGCCGATCACAGTAGCGACAACCACACCGGTGATAATTAACCAGGCGGCATCAATCGTGACATAGGCTACAGAGAAGATCACGATATCCCCGAACTAATCATTGTCGGGAAAGTAATGGTTGTCCGGTGGTGAGATCCCGAATTAATTTCACACAATAACCAGTTCTGCGCATTGGTTTGGATCCTCCCCGGGGGTAATCTGTACCAGAAAACGGTAGACGGTTCATCGTGAGCACCCAAAAAAACCCACCTCTCCCACTGGGATTTCTTCCCCATACGTAGAGAGAAAAACCTAAAATTCCTGTTTCCCGGCAAAACCAAGCCCGAAAAACCGCCCGTTTCCGACCCCCTCATTGGCGGGCCGCCAAAGCCCTTTCCTTGGCAGATCTCCCTCCGGCAGACCCAAAGTATGCCCAAAACGAAAACTCACCCAGATCTTGGGGTCAAAATCGGGGAACGATACAGCGGTATTTCCCCGAAAAAGCCCTATATTGAGGTTTTCAGGATCGTACCCAAATCCGGGCGTTTTACGGGGGTTTCCGGAAGGTAAATCAGGCAATCTGAGCCCTATACGGGCTTATTTTCCGGGCGGGGAAGTACTAGTCAGAGTCCAAAACAGGGTCAGATCTGCTATCTCTTGTCGTACCATGGATGACGAATTTCAAATTGATATAAATTCACCAAACTTTTCAACCATATATCGTATCATTTCTGGCGTCAATCCCGGGTATACACCAATCCAGAAGAGATTATCCATCACGAGATCGGTGTTCACAAGAGCTCCCGGCGCCCGGTATTTCATATCCGCATACGCCGGCTGCTTGAGGAGGTTTCCCCCAAAGAGCATCCGGGTGGCGATCTTGTGATCCTCCAGGTACCTGACAATATCGTCACGATTGAACGGTGCATCTTCCCGGACAATAAGGGGAAATCCAAACCAGCTGGGGTCTGATTGCGATTTTGCGTGAGGAAGAATCAAATACTTCTCGTATTTTTTCAGGTTTTGGGATAGTACTTTGAAATTCTCTTTTCGTCGTTTAATAAATCCCGGTAATTTTCTGAGTTGCTCGACACCGATTGCCGCCTGCATATCAGTAACCTTGAGATTGTAACCGATATGGGAATAGATGTACTTGTGATCGTATCCCTTGGGAAGATCTCCCAGCTGCCAGTCAAACCGTTTTCCACAGGAATTATCGCAGCCGGGATCACACCAGCAGTCGCGCCCCCAGTCCCGGAATGAGGAAATAATTTTCCTGAGTAAGGGATCGTTTGTGCATACAGCGCCCCCTTCCCCCATCGTTATGTGATGTGCCGGATAAAAACTGCAGGTAGAAATATGACCAAATGTCCCGGTAAATTTTCCCCGGTACCGGGAGCCGAGGGCATCGCAATTGTCCTCGATGAACCAGAGATCATATTTTTTCACCAGTTTCATAATGGTGTCAAGATCGGCAGGATTTCCCAGCGTATGTGGGACCATGATCACTTTTGTCTTGTCGGAAATTGCATCTTCGATGCGATCGGCCTGGATATTGTACGTTCCCAGCTCAACATCCAGGAATACCGGGACCAGATTATTCTGGAGGATCGGGTTGAGTGTCGTGGGAAAACCGCAGGCCGTCGTGATGACTTCATCGCCGGGTTTCAATCTCTTTTCACCAAGCTTAGGGGAGGTGAGCGCAGAGACTGCAAGAAGATT